>CALVEE010000058.1 GCA_944326495.1 Candidatus Gastranaerophilales bacterium
AAGAATATTTAGATAGATATTTTAATGAATTCTTTGTTGATAAATTAAAGAATGCAAAAACAAAAGAAGAAAAACAGCAGATTTACAAACAACAGCTTCAAGATTTTGGTAAATTATTACTTAACACTCCTGATAAAGAAAAGGCTGTATTTAAGCAAGCTATTACCTCTCTGGTTGCTTCAAACAGACTTAAAGGTTTAGATGCTGTTTTAACAAGCTTTGCAACTCCAAAAGCCCGCACTGAATGGGCTGACAGCTGGAGCGTTGAAGAAACTAAGAAATTAGCTTTGAAACCAGATGTTGAAGGTAATGTACTTTCTAGTGATGAAGTTACAGAAGCCGCAGCAAAACTAACTTCTGTTAAAAGTGAAGAAGGTATCAAAAAACACCATGCAGAATTCCAGAAAGAAGCTAAGGCTTTCTTTGAAGAGAATAAAGAGGCTTTAGAAGTTATTGCTCAAAAAGAAGCAAAAGGCGAAGAGTTAACAGAAGAAGAAAAACAGTTAAAACTCGAAAGAGATAATTTCTACACTGCAGTTTCAGCCGGTGAAATTTCCGGTACTGCAATGAATGTAATTATTGCAGATGCTGTAAAAAGAGAGCTTCTTCAAGGTATGAATAAAGACGCTTATGAACTTCCTAACTACAAAGAAGTTCTTGAGCAGGTAACGGAATTTGTTGAAAATAATCCGGAAGCTTTAACAATGCCTAAAGATGAGATTGTAAAACTCTTAGACGAAGCAACAAACGGCAATTATTCTACAGTTGCAAGCGGAAGCGATACTGAATTAAAAGCTCCTCAGGAAGCAGCTAGAGAAAGCGCAGAGACACCGGATTACGGTTTTAGCCAAAAAGAAGCACCGGTTGACACAGCCAGATTAGAAGCACTGAAACAACAGTTCTATACTAGTGAGAATACAACTTTTAGAGTTGAAAGAAATGAAAAAACAGTCTCTACTCCTGCAGCAGGCGGAAGCAGGCTTCAAACAAAACTGGAAGGTATGAATTCTCAAGAACAGCTTAATTACATTGCTAAAAATTTCCACAACTTTAGCTTTGGTGTAAAAAATGCAATCGGTACAAAATTAGAACAGCTTGGTCATAACAAGCTTATGAGAGTTCTATCTCAAATCAACAGCGACAGCTTTATTTTAGGTATTTACAAACAGCTGGGCTTAAAACAAGATGATATTGAAGATTTAAATGTTTCAACCGGTGCTAAAAAGATAATGCTTAATAGCTTACAAAAAGAAGAGAAAAGAGCTTAATCATCGTATATAACTTAGATTTGCGGCGGAAGCAGAATGCTTCCGCCGCAAGCGTATTTACATTTCTTAATAAAAAAGTCAATTTCTCTATAAATAAATACTTTATTTATATAACGAGGAGTAACTATGAGCTTATTAGGAGAAATTAAAAATTTCATAAAAACAGAGCTTTTGGGTATTGAAAATAATACTCCTGTACATTCTGCTCCAAAAGAAAAAGAGAGTACTCCAATTATTACATGTGAAAATGTCGGTAAAAATGAAGATATTCTGGAAAAACAAGAAACAAAAGAAAACCAAACAACAAAAACAGCAGGGTGTTTGAGCCTCGGAGCCTTAAAAGAGAACCTAAAAAATCTGGCAGTAAAATATGGTTTCACATCTGATGAATTCAAGCCGGAAGAACTCATTAAAAGCCTGGCAGGTCTTTCTGATGAAGAGTTTAACAAACTTTCTGCCGAAGATAGAACACGTATTCAAAATGCCGTTGCTTATGCAATGAAAGAATACAGTGAGATGTCAAAAAAGGGTCTTATTAACAAAGATGCCGGCATTGAGCAGCTTACAGTTGAATTTAGTAAATTAGTTTATGAAGCTTTAACAAGCGGTGCTTTTAAAAATGTCCAGGATTACAGTGATGCAGTCGGAGATATTAACAAAGAACTCGGTGAAAACTTCAAAAATCTTTCAATAGAAGAACAGAGGAAAACATTAAAAGCTAAAAGAGCAGCTGATGATAGAGCTTTAGAAACAGAACTCGAACAAGCTGACAATTTACCGCAGGCAGAGCAAGAAGGGGCAAAAAACAGGATAATAACCCGCCATCGTTTTGTACAGCGCGGAAGATATATGCAGTTAGCAACGCAGCAAAAATCTGAAACCGCTATGAACGGTTTAGTTATATTAAAATCAGATGATATAGCCTGGGGTGCTAAAACAACTCTCAGCACAAGATGTTCAGAAAAAGAAAGAACCCGAACTGCTGATTATGCAGATTATAGTTTTACAAAAGGATTGATTAAAGACTTCAAAACTTTTGAGGATGAGATTAAACCCGAATCACTAAAAGCTTATTCTTGCACAGTTGTAACATATAAATCAGAAAAAGGAGTAAAATCATACCAGCAAAGTTATGTTGACGACAGAAATAAATATGAAAAAGCTATTGAAAAACAGGCAAGAGGCGAAGCATTAACAGCAGAAGAACAAGAACTTCTTACGATTATGAGTAATGATTATTATACAGCAACTGCCCAAGCTATTGGTGAAGGTGCTCTTAATAACGTAAACATGACCTCTTCTGAAAAAGCGGAATTCATTAACCAATGGGAGAATGACGCAAGAAAATATTCTGATTACGCCATTGTAACCCGGGATGTAAAAGAAGCTCTCGTCACAAATCCACAATATAAAGAAATTGCTGACAAATTAGAAAAGATAAAAATCACAGAGGCTAACAAAACTGCAGCAAACAGAAACAAAAAAGAAGAAACTAAAGAGGCCGGCAAAACTAATTATAAAGAAGTCATTTACTCTGATAAGAGTGATGGTAAAGCTATCTTAAAACCTACACAAAATGGTAAAAACATGCCTAAAACAGTTTCAAATCCTCTAAAAAATAAAACAAAAAACAATATCTGCGATAATCCTATTATTGTTGCAGCTGATGTAAAAAAACTGGGAATTGAAGAAGCAATCGAAAACTATGGAAAAACTGATGTAATTACTGCTATTATTGATAATAACAACTTAAAGCATTTACGTCCGCTGCTTGCTACAATAATCAAATCTTATGATAAAAATTCTATAAAAGAAATTGCTGTAAATTGTTCAGATAGTGCATTTGTCTATATTTGTTCAATAGTTGACGGCGATATGATTGCCGAGTTAACCGAAAACAGGCGTGATTTATGCTTCGCTGCAAGAAATCAAATAGAAAATATGGAAAAAGAATATGAAACTGCTTAAAAATATCATTTACAATATATTATTTATTCAGGAAAAAATCCTGCGACATAAGCTAGCTGGAACCCTTGGCGCTAAACATAGTTCTAAAAGAAAACGACTATATTCAAATGGCTGTACTCTTGATTTAAGTTCAATGGCAGAAGTTGAAAAACAAAAACTTGAAGAAGAACTGAATTTAATACTCAAGAAATACAATTATGAGCCAGAAAAAATCCTTGAATATATAAAAAAACAAGGAACAGATGTTTATTATCTGGATAAAGCATCTTCAAAACTTAATCCTATAGGAGAAAATGACGGTTTCATTTATCCGGCATCCGGGCTTAAGGCTCTTTATTTATCGTCGCTTGTTTCTAAAAAGTTGACTCTTAAAACAAACGAAATGTTTATTCTCTCACACGGAGAGATAAATAAATACTATTTTA
>CALVEE010000059.1 GCA_944326495.1 Candidatus Gastranaerophilales bacterium
CATCTTTAAATGTAAAATGGAAGAAATCCAGCTTTTTAAGCTCATTCAATCCCGCAGTATATTTTTCCCCGATATTTTTAAGTCTTTTATCGGAATAACCATCATCCAGATATGCTCCACCATATCCGTGATAAGCACCTGAAGATACCATTGTTAAACGATTACTTGCATAATTAATCCAGCTTGCTCTGCTTTGTGTTGTCATCCATACTGCATTACTGCTGCCCATTCTAGTACCTAAAACTGTTTCACCGCCAACGACCAAATTGCCCGGGATATAAACAGTCATACCGGAGTTTCCTAACATTATTTGATTGGATGCAGAAGCACATACGTCTTTCCCAATAGCAACAGAGTTAGTATACGAGGCAACCGCTTGATGACCAATCGCAATTCCAGCTTCTCCAAATGCTCTTGCTTGATTGCCTATAGCAATACTGCCTCGATCGTTAGCCCCAGCATGATAACCTATAGCCATTGCTGAAGTCCCATAAGTAGCAAAAGCTGATTGTCCTATTGCAATTGCATTCCTTACATTCCCTCGTGCACCATCACCAATTGCAATGACACTTTCTTCTGTTGCGTTGGCATCTGAACCTAAAGCAATACTATTTTCACCGCCTGCTTTTGCAGCACCTATTGCAACAGCCCTTTTGTTTGTTGCTTGAGCACCAGCACCAAGGGCGGTTGAAGTAATACCAGAGGCTGTTGTATATTGATATTTTAAAGAATCTACTGTATCATCAAGGATATTGACAGAGCCGAATGCGCAAGCTTGTTGCGCACTTGCTCTTGCAGAAAATCCAACAGCAAGAGAGGCAGGTGCAGTTGCATTGCACATGGAGCCAAGCGCAATCGCTTCATGATCTTTTATAGAGGCCATTGAACCAATACAAACTCCATTCGCACTATCATCATTCAAGCCTCCCTGTGCAATATGTCCTATTGCGACCGTATTACTAGCTGCACTGGTATGACTTCCTATTGCAATAGCACGTTGTTTATTTCTTGCAATATTTGCTTTATAACCAATCGCAATATTACCTTGATTATAACCAAATATTTCCGGGCTTGCTGCATTAACATCATTTTCTACGGTTGCCAGTCCTGAGTTAATACCACAGCCAATCATAACAGATTTTTGTGTGACATTTGTGCCATATAAATTTTGTCCTGTTCCAAGCGCAACTGTATTATCTGGAATTTGTTCATTAGAGATACCCACTCTGCCTTCCGGATCTATAGTCAGTTGTAATGGTTCAGTATCTCCATTCCCAAATGCAATATGAGAGCAATCCGCACCGCCTCCGCTGTCTATAAAGAGTCTGGTGCTGCCTTCCAGGCTATCTGGAAGAGTTGAAGCACCAATTAAGACGGATGAATTATTGTCGCCTGACGTATTAAAAGCAATAGAATTTTCCAAGCCGGTAAATACCCATGGACTATCACCGGTTCCCGTATTTCTTGATAATTTTTTAGTAACCATTGGTGCCGTTGCAGCTGCGATTACTGCAGTAATCAAAAGTACTATCATCATTTCCATTAATGAAAAGCCTTTTAATTTCTTTATTCTCACTTTTGTAATTCCTTTCTATTGTTCTAATGCAGCATTGCTGCATTAGAGATTTTTATGTTGTTAAAAATGTACTGTATTGTTGCTGCATTTGTGCAATCAACATATCCATAGAGGCAAATTTTGCCTCCAGACGTGCTCTATAGCGTTCAATGTCTTTATTTGCTTTAACTATTCTTTCATCCAGGCGGTTAACTTCGCGCTTGTAAGACTCTTCTGTTGTTGCAAAGTAGCCCGAAACTCCTTGAAGTGCCGATTCCAGCAATGTCTCAACCTTCGTAAACACACCGGTATTATTAGCACCACCTATCAGCAAATCCTTTACTGCATCTTGATCTGCCTCAAATGCTTCTAAGAACTTATCCTTATCAAATGTAAGGTTAATAATTGCCTCGTTTGTCGTTGAAATATTACTGCCGCTTGCATCACTTACTGAAATCCCGATAGCATCAAGATTTCTAAAAATTGTTGTGCCGCTATCTGAGCTGGTCATTATATTTCTTAACTGGTTCCTGATGAGCTTAAGCGTTGTTTCACTATGAAGATTTCCATCTACTGCAATAGCCTCGTCAACGTTTTTCATTAATTCGTTATATGAATCAACAACATCTGAAATTGCATTAGCTAATGTTTCCTTATCTCTTTCTACAGTTAAGGTTACAGCAGTACCTTCCGTTAAACCTTTAAGGTTAATTGTAAGCCCTTTTATTCTTGATATATCGCTTGTAATCGTATTAGACGCAGATGTATAAGAAGTTCCGTTTATGCTGAAACGAGCATTTTGACCAAGTTCTTGTACATCCATATTCATTCGGTTAACAGTTTTGCCGGTTGAATCGGTTTCAGTTGTTGTAAAGCCCATAATATCAGTAAAATTACTTGTTCCTGCTTCTATATTTATATAAGCGGCTCCTGTTGTTCTGGATTTAATCACGAATTTACCGTCAATATTATCCCAGTATGCAGTTGCGTTAGCTTCGTCGCTTGAATTAATCTGTGAAATTATATCGGCTAATGTTGTTGTATTTGTTATAGTAAATGCTGCATCACCTATCGTAAAAGTTCCTTCAGTAACCTGACCTTTCCTGAACAAACCTGACGCGGTAATTACAGAATCGCTGTTAACCTTGTATAATTCACGTGCACTAATTGCATTTCCGTTTTCATCATTTTGAATTCCTGTTATTGCACTAAAATTACTTGTATCAGTAGTTGCACCTACACTGATGGTATTTCCGGAGTTAGAATAAAAGATTAAATATCCGTTCTCGAATTTTAAATCCACATCGCTAAATTTGCCGGAAATTTTTGCTCTTAAATCGCTGAATGTATCATCTGCTTGAATTTCTATAGCAGCACGTTCTCCGTTTCTATAGACGGTTAGAGTACCTCCCGAGATGTTAAGAGTTCCGAGTTTTGTGCTCAAATCAGCGTGATTAGCAGAAGATAGCGTTTTTTCTTCGATAATAGTTGTTGTTGATTCAACTACAGCTGTACTTGCAGCATAACCGCCAAGGTCTTTTTGGTACGTTAATCCGGTTGTAACAAGAATACTTGAGGTTGTACCGGCGGAATTTATTGTGAAAGTTTTAAATCCGCTCTGAAGCATTATTTGTCCGTTGTTCAATGTTGCTTCAATACCTAATGATTTGAATTTATTGAGCAGACTTCCGATAGTTTCATCTGCTGAAATCTCAATTATACTTGTTTTTCCGTCTATTGTAACAGATAAATCTCCCTCAGCAGTAAGCTTGCTTCCGCCCCATGGAGTATCAAAAGTACTCAGAAGTGTATCTTCTGTTGCTGTTGAATAAGTAGTTGTAACTTCCGAAGTCTGGAGCTGGCCGCTATATTCTTTAGACTCGTCTATTCCGTTTGTGAAAAGCTTTTCGACAACGTTAGAAGCATTAGTTGTACTTGCAGATTTTGCGACATATGAATCTCCTTGACCTATTATGGATAAAACAGCGCCGCCTGCTCCCTGAACAAGGCTTGTTTCAAGCCCGAAGCTTTTCAGGGTATCCATAAAACTTCCTAATGTCTCATCACTTGAGATTAGCGCAGTATATTTTACGCCTTTATTATAGATATAATATTCACCTGTTGAAACCCCGAGTTCAGAGAGCAAAGTGTCACGTGTTGCATTTGCCTGAATCGTGTTAATTTCTATAACGGAAATCGGTTCACTTTCATATGAATGAAGAGTTGACCAGTCTGAAGGAGTTCCTGTTACAGTTAAAATATTAGAAGCAATAGCAGAATCCAGTCCGTCTGTTGTAAGGTAAGTATCATCTTTGCTGTCAAAATATAGCTTGCCGTCTTGTGATACTGCCAGAGTTATACCAAATTGTTCTAATTTCGAAGCAAGAGAGCTTAATGTTTCATTAGTATCGATATTAACTTTGGTTTTGCTTCCGTTTTGACAGACATAGACTTGTCCGGCAGTAATTCCAAGAGAGTTACCGCTGGAATCTGTCAAGTCTGCAATCTTATCGGACATCTGGACTGGATTAATTTCGATTTCTTCATAAGCCAGATTGTCACTGTTTTGAGATAAACCTACCTGAGTCCAGTTAGTAAGTCCGAATACATCTAAGATATTAGAACCTCCCGGGGCTGTTTCAAGGGAACTGTTACCGCTGCCGGAAACAGACAGTCGTCCGGAACTGTCGATATTTGTCGTAAAACCATAGAGAGATAATAAGTTTCTAAAATCTCCTACAGTTTGAACTGTTGCCAAATCAATATTAACAGTATTTTCTACACCGTCCTGATTAATAATAATATCGCCGCTTAGAATTCCGAATTCATCTAATCTTGCATTATCATCCATATTAACTACTGTTTGGGCTCCAAGATTATCAGAAACATACGAGGTTTCGGTATAATATGATTTCGAATTATCTGCTTTCAGAAAATCTCCGATAGTACCGGTTATTTCGTAATCCGCAGCATTAGCACTAACGTTGAAAACCCCGTTAGAAATAGAAGCTGTAATCCCAAGTTCTGCGAGTCTGTTTATCACATCTTGCAGAGTCTGGGTTTTAGTGAAGTTTATAGTAACATTTCTATTTCCTTCTTCAGATTCAGTGCGTACAACAAGAGAAGCATTTCCGGACAAATCAAAAGTTATGCCGTTATCAAGATTATCTTTTAAATCTCCGAGCGTAGTTAATCCCGTTGCATAAGCGGTATCAATATAACCTAATTCGTCAGAAGTATTATTTGAGTGTACCGTACTTGTGCCAAATGAGGTATCTGTAATATTTAAGACATCAAGCAGATTACTTCCGCCAGAGACGGTTTCCAGATATGCACCGCTATAGCTGGCAAACCTGATTTGTCCGGTTGAGTCAAGATAGCCGTTAATACCAAAGAGTGAAAGATTGTATAAGAGATCATTAACTGTCCAGTTCTCATTAATCTGGATCGTCTGGCTGCTTCCGGTTGAAGCATTGCTAATTTTTATTAATCCGTTTCCATTGTTATATCCATTGATTTCTGATAAATGCGTAGTACTGGAAAGAGTTGTAGTATCAACATGCTTCAAAACAGCAGAATCCGGATTGTAGTAACTGTCTTTAATTGTTACTGTGTAGCTGTTATTTTCGCCGGTCTCAAGATCGAATATATCTTGCAGATTAGAAGACATGCCGAGAACGAAACTGTTGTCATTTCCGTTTATTGTCAATTTCCCGTTTGAAATTCCAGCAGTGATTCCATTAGCACCAAGATTGGATATTATATCATTGAGAGAACTTGCTGCATTGACAGTAATTGTCTTTTGAGTGCCGTTTTGTACAACAGTTATGTAAGCATCTCCGGACAAACCAAGATCTCCGAGGGTAGTAGAGGCCGATAAAGTATTTACTCCTACAATTGTGAACTGGTCGGAATCAGTGTTTTCGTATGTAGTTATAACATCTGTATCGTAGGTATGACCTTCGCCAAGATTAATTTTCAGAGCTTGAGTGAAGTCATAGCTACCGCTTAGAATATAGGCGTTATCAGACCCTTCTAATTTCAGCTTGCTGCCGCTAATGCTGCCGGTGATTCCGTAACTGGCGAGTTTAGAGATATAATCCCCGAGCGTTTCGCTTCCTGTAACACTAACGGTATAATTATTCCCGTTATAGTTTACAACCGTGCTCGTTCCGCTTGTCAAACCTATTTGGTTAAACGTAGTGCCGTTAGATATATTTGTAACCCCATTGCCGTACAATGTGTTGGAATTCCCGTTAGAACCGGTTGTTTGCGTAACTTCTATATAACTATGTCCATACCCGGTAACTATATTCAAAGCATTCTCAAGATCTGAACTCATAGAATATATATAATTGCTGCTAGTTCCACCGATTGTAATTTTCCCGCCGCTAATACTAGCGCTTATGCCATAGTCATTATACAATTCATCAATAAAATCACCTATTGAATAGGTAGAATAAATAGTCCTGTGAGTAATACTGCCAGGAGAGCCTATTGCGTATGTAGCAGAGCCCGACAATCCAAGGTCAGCAAATGTAGTTGAACGCGAAAGCGTATATGTTTCGGAACTTCCTAGCCAATCTGAATTTGAGTTTGAAACACTCTCTACCTCTGTTGAAAGTGTATATGTGTAGCCATTACCATACGATAGATTTA
>CALVEE010000060.1 GCA_944326495.1 Candidatus Gastranaerophilales bacterium
TACTTCTGCTTCTGCAAGAGCAGTCTCACAAGAAGCACACCAATAGACAGGCTTAAGTCCTTTTTCGATGTATCCTTTTTTATACATCTCACCAAATACGCGAACCTGCTCAGCTTCAAACTCAGGCGCATAAGTAATATACGGGTGCTCCCAATCTCCCCAAACGCCCAAACGTTTAAATTCAGATTCCTGTCCCTTAAGGCTAGTATTTGCATACTCACGGCATTTTTCTCTTAATTCAGCCGGAGTAAGCGCTTCTCTTCCACCTTTAATATTCTTTACAACTGCATTCTCAATCGGAAGCCCGTGGCCGTCATAACCTGGGACATAAGGTGCATAATATCCGGACATGGATTTATATTTAATAAGAATATCTTTTAAAATCTTATTCAACGCTGTCCCAACGTGAATTTTTCCAGAACTTAAATACGGAGGACCATCGTGCAAAACAAAAGATTTTGTTTTATCGCGCTGTTCCAAATTCTTCTCATATACATTTATCTCCTCCCAAAATTTTTGGGTTTCCGGTTCTTTCTTAGTAGCATTTGCCCTCATCCCAAGAGTCGTCTGCGGTAAATTAAGCGTGTCTTTATATTCCATATCCATACCTCATTATCTATTTAAGAAAAAAATATCATAAACATGATTTTGTGGCTAGTGAGTAATGAGTAGGTTATAGAGGGATTAAGTAATTAGGTGAATAAGTTAATAAGAGAATTAGTAAACAAAAAAATGCAATTCCCTCGCCCTGCGCACTACTGTCCGAGATAAATTTTAGGAGTAAAAAATATTAACCCAATCCCTATATAAAACCCCTCCCCGAAATCAAAGATTTCGACCCTCCCACACAGAGGTCAATCTGTCGGGGCGGGTAGCCTTCACGCCTAGCGTGGCGGTCCCCTCGCCCCTTGCGAGAGCGGATTTGCGGACGGACGGTAGTCCGGATTGCGAACAGACTGAACCGACTAAGCCGTGAGGCTTAAAGGTGAAGCTCTGTGAGCGTGGAGCAAATCCAAGATAGAGGGAAGAATTTCAAGTTGAGTGTAAACGAAACTTAGAAATTCGGGTGAGAGGTCCTTTTTATGTCTAGACATTAGGGAATGTGCCACAATTGCAGTTATGTAGTTGTATATGACAGTTGTTTATAAATTTATCTCGGACAGTAGTGTCTCCCTGCAGGAGAGGAGCAGCCGTGTTTGAGGCGGGAGCCGAAAACTACGGATGCGGTGAGGAGGCTGCCCGTAGGGAGAGAAAAACGTGATTTTGGTTTTTATTTAAATACCTATGTCAACTAAATAAAGAGTGTGAATCTTGCGCCAATTATCACCCACCCCAGCCCTCCCTCAAAAGGGAGGGAGCTGGCGCCAAGCATACAGCATTCCTTCCCTAATGAGGGAGCGGATTTACGGACGGAGGGGTAAATGAGAGGGGGTAAATATGAAAGTCCGGATTGCGAACAGACTGAAACAGCTAAGCCGTGAAGCTTAAAGCTCAAGCTCTGTGAATGTGGAACAAGTTCCACACTACTCGCTGCTAAACGACACAATCGATAAATCCTGCCAAACAGCTTTTACAAAGAAATATTAAGTTTTGTAAATATTAAAGTTTAATTAAGGCAATTTTTTTAAACTTTTTGTTTTTATTATAATGTAAATAGTGTGTAATTTATTAAAGTAAAGAAAGGATGTGTAAACTATGACAACTATTAATCCAGTAGTAACTTCTCAAGCTCCGGCATTTAAAAGTGGAATGAAGAAATTTATGAAAACATTGAACAATAAAGATTTTGTTCCGGAATTAAAGGTAGTAGATGATGTTTACAAAAAGAGCAAACCATCTATTGAAGAAACAAAAAAAGCATTTATTGAAGATTGCTGCTTTAACGCTATACACAGTAAAAATGTGCAAGAACTGAATGATGCGTTCGCAAAGGCAAAGTCAATGGCTGCTGTTAAGAATTATAGTAAGTAAGTATTCAAAAAAATAATATGGTGCGTCAAAATAGCGCACCATACTATTTTTTGATATTATAACAATAATCTACTATCTTCTACTATCTTTCAACTGCCATCTCGTTTTTTGCTCCAAAATCTTTTTGGAAACTTACATTGTGTCTAATCTTCTTAAGGGTATTAGTTTTAAGATTTTTCATTTTTATAAATTCTTTCATTTTATTATAATCAAAAGCATTTTCCCATCTTGCAATAACAACAGTCGCTACACAATTTCCTATTAAATTAACCGTTGTTCTTCCCATATCAAGGATTTGGTCAATCCCTAAAAGTACTGCAACCCCGATAATAGGGATATTGAAACTTGTTAAAGTACCTGCAAGAACAATTAACGAAGCTCTCGGAACTCCTGCAACACCTTTGCTTGTAAGCATAAGCGCAAACATTATAACAAGCTGCTGTTCTAAAGTAAGATTTATTCCGACAAGCTGGGTTGAAAATATAACCGCCATTGCAAGATAAAGCGTCGAGCCGTCAAGATTAAACGTATATCCGGTAGGCATTACAAAACCGACAATGGATTTTGGAACACCAAACTTTTCCATAATTGCCATAGCCTTCGGAAGAGCAGCTTCTGAGCTTGCAGTCGTAAAAGTTAATAAAGCCGGCTCCTGAATTGCTTTAATAAGAGATTTTACGGAAATTTTCACAATTCTGCATACAATAATCAGTACAAGCGCTACAAATACGGCAAGTGCTGTATATAGAGAAAGAATTATTTTCCCGTAATTAAATAAGATCGCAATTCCGTTAGAACCTACAGTATACGCAATTGCCCCGAAAATCCCCACCGGAGCAAAAAACATTACATATTCAGTGAACTTGAACATAACAGATGCTACTGAATTTAATATATCAATAACAGGCTGGGCTTTTTTACCGACAGCGCATATTGCAAGCGCAAAAAACAGGCAAAAAACAACTATCTGCAATAAATTACCTTCTGCCATAGATTGAAAAATACTTGTAGGAAAAAGGCTCAACAATAAATCCCCGAAAGAATTATGCTGGGTAGTCGAAGCCATCTGAACAATTCTCGTTAAACCTGTATCATCAGAAGCAATATTTGCAATTCCTATTCCAGGCTTAAAAATGTTTGCAAAACCTAAGCCAATAAATAAAGCAAGTGTCGTAACCACTTCAAAATAAGCAATTGTCTTAATCCCCAGTCTTCCCAGACTTTTTACATCGCCGTGTCCTGCAATACCAACCACAAGAGTCGCAAACAAAAGCGGAGCAATAATCATCTTAACCATTCTTAAAAATATTTCTGCCAAAACATGTGTTTTTACTGCAAAATCAGGAAATATCCAGCCAACAAGAACGCCTAAGAATAGTGCTGCAAAAATCGCTATAGTTAATCGTGATTGTTTCAAACTCTTTTCCTTTTTATTCATTTGCCGGGAATAAATAAATTTTATATAGCCCAATATTCACCCCCGCGCTATTTACCCTTAAATTATACAATAAAAATATTAACAAACAAATCTGCTTCTATTAAAGTTATCAAGTTCTTTTTTCAGCGTAGTATAATTTATATATGAAATATCCGAATTTAGAAAAACTGGTTGATATTATTGCTGTATTAAGAAGCGAAAACGGATGTCAATGGGACAGGGAGCAGACACATAAATCTTTGCGGCCTAATATGCTTGAAGAAGCTTATGAGGCTGTTGATGCAATTGATGACGGAGATAGCGCAAACCTTAGAGAGGAGCTTGGAGATGTACTTTTGCAGGTAGTTTTACATGCGCAGATTGCAAAAGATAATAACGAATTCGATATAGAAGATGTTGCAAAAGAATTGAGCGATAAACTTATTCACCGCCATCCGCATGTATTCGGAAATCAAAAAGTAAACTCTACCCAGGATATTCTGGATAATTGGGATAAACTAAAAAAAGAAGAAAAAACATACCGGAAATCAATTCTGGATGGGATTTCAAAATCACAATCCGCATTAATGTCGGCACAAAAGATAAGCAAAAAAGTTGTTAAAGTCGGATTTGAATGGGATTCTGTAGAGAGCTTAAAAGAGTGCATAAAGTCCGAATACAAAGAATTTGAAGAAGCTGTAAAATCCGGTGACAGAGAAAAAATGGAAGATGAGATGGGCGATATTTTCTTTGCGACAGTTAATCTTGCCCGCTGGTATAAAATTGATGCAGAGCAGGCGCTTTTAAGAGCGAATAAAAAATTCATAAAACGTTTCAAAAAAATGGAAGAAATTAAAGAAAAGCCGTTTGAAGAATATACATATGAGGAATTTAACGAATTATGGAAGCGCGCTAAAATTGCCATAAAGGGAGAGGGGTAAATAAGGAGGGGTAAATAAGGAGGAGTAAATGATAAAAAAAGTATTTGTATTAATAATTATGCTTTCAGGCCTGCAGGTATTTGCGGCGGAGGATTTCAGCACTGTTTGTGCAAATCATATTCTTGTTCCGACCGAAGCCGATGCGGTTAAATTAAAAAGTCAGATAAATAATTTTGATGATTTTAAATATTATGCACGTATTTATTCAAAGTGCCCTTCCGGTAAAAATGGCGGAGATTTAGGATGCTTCCAGCGCGGGCAGATGGTTAAACCGTTTGAAGAAGCTGCATTTAACGGGAATATAGGAGAAGTGTCCGAACCTGTTGAGACACAATTCGGTTATCACCTTCTATGGGTTACAAAGAAATATTAATTTTTTTGTAATATAATGCAGATATGAAGAAAAGAATTCTGGGTAATCTTGCGCTTATATTAACCGCAGTAATCTGGGGGTTGTCTTTTGTTGCCCAGAGAGAAGGTATGGAGCATATAGGACCATTTACATTTAATACCGTAAGGAGCTTTTTAGGCGGCTTAAGCCTTTTACCCGTTATTGCGTGGTTTAAATTTTCTAAACCCGATAAAAGAAGCAAAAGGAAAAAGCGTTTCCAGCATATGAACCTTGCAAGAGCCGGAATCGGATGCGGTATATCTTTATTTCTTGCAATGAGTGTCCAGCAGTATTGTATGCAATATGTAACAGCCGGAAAAGCCGGATTTATTTCTGCTCTCTATGTTGTATTTGTTCCTCTTATTGCTGTTTTGCAGGGAGATAAACTTAGCAAAAAAGTTGTAATAAGTGTTTGTCTCGCGGTTTTGGGATTATATCTTTTATGTTTCAAATCCGGGGGCGGGTTTAATTTCTACGATATACTTCTGCTATTTGGCTCATTCTTCTACGGTTTGCAAATTCTTATTGTAAATTATTATTCAGAACGGATTAATGCCGTAAAAGCGTGCTGTGTGCAATTCTTTGTGGTGGGAATTTTATCGGCTGTTCCTATGCTTATGCTGGAAACTCCGGAAATTGCATCAATAATTGCCTGCAGAGCATCTCTTTTTGTTACTGGTGTCTTAACCTGCGGAGTTGCTTATACACTGCAAATCTACGGCCAAAAATACACCCAGCCGACAGTAGCGTCTCTTATTCTCTGTTTAGAATCTGTTTTTGCCGTAATCGGCGGGACTTTGATTTTAGGCGAAACAATGATACCGAAAGAAATTCTTGGCTGTATTTTTATGATATCAGCCGTAATCCTTTCAAATCTATCCTCTGCGGATAAAGCTTAAATTTATTCCAACCACTCTTTTATCCGGTTTTGTAATTCGTCTTCTGATACGTTTACCGGAAAACATTTACCCTCAAGCACTTTTGCATCAGGAGCAAGCTTTTGCATGTTTTCTCCGGAATTTCCGATAGGGCTTCCGCCGGATGTCGCAAACGGAATAACAAGTTTACCTGAAAAATCATAAGATTCCATAAACGTATCTATAATTGAAGGCTCTCTGTACCACCAGACAGGAAATCCAACAAAAACTACCTCATATTTTTCAATATCTTCTATTTTAGAAGCAATTTGAGGGCGGCAATTTTTATCCTTCATTTCAAGAGAAGTTCTGCTGTTACTATTAGTCCAATCTAAATCTGCCGCGGTATAAGGTTTTTCCGGTTTGATTTCAAATAAGTCTCCGCCTGTTACACCGGCAATTTTTTCAGCAAGTCTTTTTGTTGTGCCTGTAGCACTAAAATAAGCAACCAGCACTTTTTTATTTGTCATAATTTTTCCCTCCGTTTTCATTTTACATCCGACTAATACCGTTAAGCTGCTCAGTAGTATAATACTTACAAATATTATTAATAAAAAATTTCTCATTGTTCTTTTATTACCTTTTAAAACTTTTAACAAATTAATTTTAATACATCAGAGCAGCTATCAGTCAATAGATTATTTTCATTTATAATCTATTGCTTTTACGGTTCCGAGTTTGTGAATATCTTCATCTGTTCTATTTCCGTATATTGTTATTTTATTTAATTCTTTTTCAATATTGTTAAATTCTTCCTCCGTAAGCTCAATATCGGCCGCACCAAGATTTTCTATAACTCTTTCATCTTTTCTCATGCCGGGAATTGGCACAACATGAGGATATTTGTGTAGCATCCAGGCTAAAGAAATTTGAGCTGGCGAAATCCCTTTTTTATTAGCAACTTCATTAAGCAAATCCAAAAGCGGCTGATTTTTTTCTACATTTTCAGGATTAAACCTTGTAATAACTCTTCTTACATCATCGCCTTTGTATTGTGTATTTTTGTTGTACTTTCCGCTTAAAAATCCGCTTGCCATGGGAGAAAATGCAACAAAACCGATATTTAACTCCTGACAAAGCGGTATTACATCTTTTTCAAACATCCGCTCCATCATTGAGTATTCACTTTGAATTGCAGTCAGAGGAGTTATTGCATGTGCTTTTTTAATCTGTTCCGGCATTGATTGAGACTGCCCCCACGCACGAATTTTACCTTCTTTAATAAATTCTCCCATCCAGCCTGCAACCTCTTCCACATTACTGTCCAAGGGAACTCTGTGCTCATAATAAATATCAATATAATCGGTTTGCAATCTCTTTAGAGAGTCGTTTAAAGCATTTGTTACACCTTTTTTGCTTAGTTTTCCCTCCGGAATTTCCTGTCCCAGCTGAAAAACAGGTACAAATTTTGTTGTCAAAATAATTTTATCCCTGAAAGGTTTCACAGCCTTTCCGACAAGTTCTTCATTCACATAAGGCCCGTAAGCTTCTGCCGTGTCAAAAAGTGTACAGCCCAAATCGTAGGCTTTTTGCATAAGCCTTATAGATTCTTCTTCCGCAGGAATTGCACCGTAGCCGTGGGAAAACCCCATACAGCCTATACCGACTGCCGAAACCTCAATATCTCTAAGTTTTCTGTATTTCATAATTCAATTCTCCTTTATTTAAGATAAGCCTGAAAAATAGACTTGATACGAATATCACAAAATCTATCCGTCCAATCAAGCGGCTCAAATTTTCCGTTAGACATACACCAGCTAATCATCATTCCGTAAAGTTCACTAATTATAATATATGTTAATAGCTCAACCGGAGCATCCTCTCTAAGCTCTTTTGAATTTCTTAAAATATTTGAAAGCATCTCACAGTCATAGAACCATTTTTTACTGTCCATACTTTCCGGTACATGATTAGGGTCAATTACATTCCTTATCCACTCGCGGCAGATTTGAATTCCGCAAAACTCAACCTGTTCCATAAAACGCCGGAAATAATGCCGCAGTTTTTCAAATAATTCCGCATTTTCCATCTGTTCAATCTCTTCTGCAATTTCGCTAAAAGGAGTTCTGCTTATTTCCGGAACAATATCTTCTTTTCTTTTAAAATACGTGTAAAATGTACCCTTTGCAACTCCCGCTTTTTTTGTAATATCCTCAACATTAATTGAGTTAAAGCCTTTTTCCTTAATAAGCTCCAATCCCGCCGATATGAGTTTGCGTTTTGTTTCTTGTGCAGCAATTTTACGTTTCACCATACAATATTCTCCCGTCAGAAAAATATTGTATCAAATTAGTGACTTAAAGTCAATGACTCAGGGTCAACGCTTTCTGCGCAAACTTCGCGTATAATAATTTTTTACCACATTTTGAGCAGTCTCTTCCGTATATCTGTACTTAGATAAATTTAAATTTATCTTTCCGTCAGATTCCTTGTTAAGTGTTCTTTCAATCTGATACGGATAAGTCTCATACCCTTTGAAACCGCCGTTATGGATTATTTTAATAATTTGGTTTATATATTTTTGGCAATTCTTAGGAATATTTGGAAATCTTTCTATAAATTTTGCAAGCGGCATATTTGCTCTTGTGCTGTTTGCATTTCCCGAAACGAGCATAAAATTATCAATAGAATTTGCTCCGCCCAGAGAATCAGGCTTGATATGTTCAATTGTTCCTATTGATGTTCTTATAAGTCGTTTTGCAATTTCCTGTTGAGTTCGGCCTGCATATTTAACAATAAAAGCGTTTTCACTCGTTACAGATGTGGGAAGATAAATAGCCCTTTCTTTAAGTTGTTCAAAAACATCTTCTTCATCTTTTCTGATATGAATATCATCAAAAGAACTCAATAAAGTTTTTCTTTTGAATGTGTTTTCCTGCGAATTATCTAAAATAATCTGACGGCAGGTTGTTGTTTTCCGATGAATTTCAAGTGCTTTAGCCGGCGAAAGATTTAATGAAATCTTATCTACATCATCCAAAACTTTAAATTCTTCAAGCTTCAATTTAATCAACGCTTCATTGTAGTGCTTCTGTAATATCTCCGGTAAAGTCACTTCCGGAGATTTATTAACATACTGGGTAAACATCCTGAAAATTCTTTTTTCTACAGGCTGCATATATAATGTATACGGAGAAAGAACTTTAAAAATATCTTTGACATCATTACAAGCATCTATTTTCATTTCAATCCGCGTTTCTTTTGAAGCGGAAATCATCGGAACTCCGAAATACGGACATATTATATCATTAAACTTTTGCAATTTTTTCAAAGGATTGCCGGCGGAAGTATTTGCTTTAAAAGCCGGTCTGCGGTCGGAACATTCCGGCCTTTGAGCGGAAAAAAGCGTATTGTTAAATATTTTTCTTGTGACAGCTTGTATTTGCAAAACGAGTTCCCCTGTTATTATATTACCAGTTATTTCAAATCTTGACAATCATAGCAAAATTTATTTTGAGGAGTTTTAAAAAAATATGACATCAAATATAAATTTTAAAGGCATACCTGTTGCAAAAGCCAAAACTGCCGTAAATAGTTTTAAAATCTACCGACTCGGTGCAAATGATATTGATTTTGCCCGGGAACTGCAAAGAAACATTAATTTAAGAAAGCTTATGCCAAACCTGAAAATAACAGAATACAATATCTGGAGCAGCATGATTCGCGAAGCGCTTTTTGATACCTCGTTCATGAATACTCAAAGATTGCTTACAACCGTCAATAATTCTCCTTGCGGAATTATGAATTATTCTATCAATAAAGCTTCCGTTAATCTAAATTATATAGGGACATGGCCGCAAGAAATCGGGAAAAAAGTTCCGTTTGCGGGAAAAACGCTTTTCACGGCATTATTCAAACATTTTTCAGAATCCAAAGCACTTTTTATAAATCTTGTTGCAATGAGACTTGCGCCTTTTGACCCTATGGGAAAATATCTTAAATTAGGTTTTAAACGCTGCGGCGGTGATAATTATCAGGAAATTATGAGAATTGACAGAGATAGAGCCAATAAAACATTGGAAACTTTACAACAAGAGATAGAGCTTTCAAAAATAGAAAACGCTTCTGATGTTAACTTATTTGATGAACTAAAGCTGCCTAT
>CALVEE010000061.1 GCA_944326495.1 Candidatus Gastranaerophilales bacterium
TATTGTCCTGATATTATTGTACAACTCAAGGCTGTACGTTCTGCAATTAAGCATGTTGAAAGTAATATTTTGAAAACACATCTTGAAGAATGTGTTGCTAAGTCTTTTTCTGATTCTGAAATTGCTAAAGAAAAAATTATGGAAATTAAAACCTTGCTTGATAAAATGCAGGGCTAATGAATAATGTAGATTAAAAACAAAAAATAGACTGTAGAAAATTTAAAGAACAAGTTGCCGAAAAAAATCAAACCATGTGTTCTTTTACACTAACCTATTGAGCCGTTTATTCCTTCGGATCTAAGATGGTTTATTATTATTTTATGTATTCTGTCGTCGGATGTTCTTAATTCTCCGTGAAGAACTTTGTTAAAATTATAATTTTTTGTTTTTACTTTGTCAGCATAATGTGCTAAAGCATATAATAATTCATTTACTCTGTGTAAATATGATGCAGTCATCATTCCGTAAGAAACCTTTTCTTCCGCCTTTTTTCCGTTAACAAACACCGCAGCACTTGATTTATAACCGTTTTGTTTTTCTACCAGAGGAATAACATCATTTTTGCCGTCTTTCATTAATGCATTAACCGTATAAGCTACCTTTTGTCTTGTACTTTTAGGACATGCGTGGCTTAATACGCCGCTGTAGACCATTTTTAACGAATCGGTTACCGGAAGACGTGAGCCGAAACAGGGTTGATTTGAAACTTTATTCATTTTTTACTTCTCCTATAATTTTTATACCAATCCTAAAAACCGTGAAACTTTTTTTGCCGATTACATAGATATTTCTCTTAATTGTTGCGAAATTGTAACAAAAAACGGCAAATAAGATTTCACAAATTCGGCCGGAAATTTAATCAGGAATTTGCCTGATAAAGTATTTGCGTACAAGGTTTTTGATTTTGGCTTCGGCTATTATACGGATACAAGGACATTAGTTTATAATTCTTGTTATTTTACTTTGTTTTTTCATGCAAATTGTAATCAAAGTTAAACTGCACATCGACAAAGCCTCTTTGGCTTAATTCTTCCGGAAGTTCAGGCAGAGGCGAAGATTTTGTCAAAGCCTGTATTGCAATATTATCCTGTTCCTTATTTCCGGAAGATTGTTTGACTTGAATATCTTTAACTCTACCGTCGGCTTCTACCCTGAAAAATAAAACAACCTTATAACTTCTGTTAAAAGCAGGCGGGTGCCAGTTAGTTTTAATTTTTGATTCTATCTTTTTCATATAGGTTACACCGGCATTTTTACTTTGCGGTGCCGGAATTTTTCCGAAGTAATACATAAAATATTGCGCAAATAATATTCCGAAAAATATAGCAAACCACAGCCACATCTGCGGTTTATTCGTGCCTTTTCCCGGCAAAACCGCCTCCAGCTGATTTTTGAATTCTTCGGAATTTTTGATATATCCTATGTTAATTTTTTTATTGTCTATTGTCTTTATCCCGACAGCGTAGTTTGCGATTGACCATTCTTTTATTTCATTAAAATTTATAAATTTTACACCGCTTCGATTTACAAAAATCACCTTTTTATTTGTTAAATATATCTTGTATGTCAAATATTGATAGAGAACATACACAAAATAACCGCCGAATACAATTGAACAAGGCCCTAACAAATAAGTATAAAAAAGCCAATCGTCCAATGTTTGAATATCAGGTTTGTGTATACTTAAAAATATCAGCAGACAAGGAATCAAAGCAAGCATCACAAGACTTGTAACAGCAAGTTCGGTATCCTTTTTTGATTCCGATAAGATGCTTTCATCACTTTCAAGTTCAAATTTTTCTATCATATGAATTTATTATAAATATTGTTATTTATGTTGTCAACAAACAATTTTGATGCAGGTTTGCATCCGGCAAATCAGTCATCATTTTTTTACAAAATGCAAAATTGATAAGAAAACTTTACAAATTTTTTTCATGCCGGCAAAAAAAAATATTTTCGGCTTTATATTTTTCAGGCAGTAAAAATAAAGAGGAAAATATGTTTGTAAATTCTGTATCACTAAACCAAAAATTTGTAAGTAATTCAACCGGTAAAAAAGTAAATAACCGTCAACAGCACACATCAGATGCTGTTTCATTTTCAGGCGGGCCAAGACCGGAAATTTTAAAAAATCAGTTAAAAATTCTGCTCACGCAGGATATCTGGGCTCCCAGTTTAAGGGTTAAAATGCCGGAAACCGCGGAAGAAAAAGAAGTTTTGCTGGAAATTCTGACAAACCGTCAGAAACTTGACAGGTTTACAAGACTCTCAAATGAAAAAGCCGCATTAAAAACCAAAATGGCTGTATTTGAAATGCTTGCAAAAAAAGATCCCTCAAGTCCGGAACTGACCGAACTTGCAAAAGATCTTGAAAAAAGAGGTAATTTAAGCTCGGTTCTGCAAACCATTGACAAAAATATTCAGCTTGAAATAAAGAAAAACAGACCGGCGTATGACTATTTTAAAAATCTCGAAAAAATTGAAGAAGAATATCTTGATAAACGTTTGATAAAACCCGAGCGGATGTTCAAATTCTGGCAAAGGATTAAAAAAGAAAATATAAATCCCGACGGCAAATATTCAACAAAAGAACTTATTGAAATCATATCTAAAGGTGCAGACCCGTCTGTTGCTGCGGCTGCTATAAAACAGACACCTCTTTCCAAAAAACAGCTGATAGGAAAAGTTGCAGAATACTATGAAGAATTTTTGCGCGAAAACGTTGATGTTTACGAAGGACATTTTCATCATTATGAGGATGCGCAAAGAGCTAAAAAAAGCGTTGAAGAATTGTTCAAGGCTGAAATTAAAAAACATCCCGAAGTTAAGCGCCAGTTCCCTAAAATATATGAAACTATTCAAAATAAATTCATACATAAAGTAAACAGGCTTGCTGATGTGGATATCTATCCGATTGGCGAAATCTGGCAGGATATGAAAGTTGTTGAAGCTGATTTGCGGACTGCAATGAGTCAGGCTGCAAAATTAAAAGAACAACTTCTAAAAAATCCGGACAACGCAGAACTTAAAAAATTACTTGCGGAAAAAGAAAATGCTATTAATGAAATGAAAGCTGATTGGTTTAACGGCGTTGTTCACAGCTTGAAATTTGAACGTATGAACCGCCAGAGAATGATTGAAGCTGACCGAATTGCAGAATACGATTATCTGACTAAAGCCAACAAAACCCTTAACCGTCATAAACTTGCCCTGCAGCTTTATGCGGATAACGGAAACAAAATTCCCGATGACAGATGGGCGGATTTATTGGGCTGATTAGGCTTGTGTCTGTCTAAAATATAAAAATATCTCCTGAAATTCAACTTAACAAATTCGTAATGTTTGCTTTTCAAAAAATAAATTGAGGAGTATAATAAAAAGTGTAAAAAATACGATTTGGGGAGAAAATGATTCAGGGATACAGTTTTGAATTAATAACAGGGCCGATGAGCTGCGGCAAAACAGAAGAACTTTTGCGCCGTATCAGACGCTGCATTATTGCTAAGAAAAAGGTCAAAGTAATTTCACCGGACGTTGATACGCGTTCAAAAGGTGATTATATAGAATCAAGAAACGGTTTGTGGCTTGACGCTATAAAAGTTAAGCATGCAATACAAATTTTAAGCGTTGTAAAGCCGGAAGATGAAATTGTTGCGATTGATGAACTCCAATTTTTTGACAGTAATATTGTAAAAGTTATTTCAAAACTTATGGAAGAAGGCAAACGCGTAATCGGTACCGGACTTGAGCTTGATTTTAAAGCGGAACCTTTCGGGTCAATGCCTGAGTTGATGTGTATTGCAACCTCTGTTGATAAACTTCATGCCGTATGTATGAAATGCGGCTGTGATCATGCCACAAGAACCCAGAGGCTTATTGACGGAAAACCCGCAGATAAAAATTCACCGCTTATTATGATAGGCGGCGACGAAACTTACGAAGCCCGGTGTATCAAGTGCTATGAGCTGCCCGATGCCCACCCGAAAGAAAAAAGAGGACTCAAACTTTTACAGTTTGAGCATAAGTAGTTCCACAATTTGAAAAAATATGCTATTATATTTTTATGACTTTTAGTTTTTACGGAACCAAATTAAAAAAAATACATCTATAAAAACGTAAGAGTTAGGTGGAGGAATATTTAGTGAGAAACATTATGAGGAAAAGTTTTATATTTTTGTGGACATTTCTGATACTATTCGGATGTGTTATCAAAAATTACAGCATGGCATACACGCCTGTTGAACTATATGACAACGTGTGGAGATTGGTAAATACCAAATTTGTTGACCAGACGAACAATTCACAGGACTGGACAAAGTGGCGCCATAAGTATGATAAAGTTATCAGAACAAATGAGGATGCTTATGTCGCAATCAATACAATGATTGCAAGTTTGAATGACCCGTACACAAAATTTCTGGATCCGAAAGAGTTTGCGGAAGAAACAAGCTCTATTAAGGGATCTTTAAAAGGTATCGGTATTCAAATCGGTGTCAAAGACGGCAAATTAATGGTAATAGCACCTATTGAAGACACTCCTGCGGAAAAAGCCGGACTTCTTGCAGATGACGAAATCCTTGAAATCAACGGTAAAAGCACAAAAGGCATAACCGTTGACAAAGCTGCCGATCAAATCAGAGGAAAAGAAGGTACAACTGTTACGCTTCTTGTAAAACGCAAGGATATGGCACCGAAACTTTACACAATTGTGCGCGCTGAAATTGAAATCAAATCAATTTCGCAAAAATTACCCGAGAATATCACTTTGCCTGCGGATATCGGCTATATAAGACTGAGCTCATTTATCAGCCGCAACGCTTCAAAAGAATTTGCTGATATATTAGTCAATTCTCCCGATAAAAAAGGTTTTATTATAGACCTGCGTTCAAATCCCGGCGGACTTTTGAGCAACGCAATTTACATCTCCGATATGTTTCTAGACGGCGGTGTTATTGTAAGCACGGTTGACCGCGACGGCTATAAAGAAACCCAGCGGGCTGCAAAAGGTGTTGTGACCGACAAACCCATTGTTGTAATCATAAACAAAGGTTCGGCCTCGGCAAGCGAAATCTTTTCAGGCGCTATTAAAGACAACCATAGAGGTGTAATCATAGGTGAACAATCCTTCGGAAAAGGTCTTGTTCAGGAAATTAACAAACTTCCGTACGAATCGGGTTTGAATATTACAATCCAAAAATACCTGACCCCCAACGGCACGGATATAAATAAAAAAGGTATTACACCTGATATTGTCGTTGAACTGACAGAAGAAAACGTAAAAAATAAAGACGATGTACAGCTTAAAAAAGCTATAGAAGTTCTCCAAAATATGACAAAAGGCAATGCTGTAGCAAATCAGTAAGAAAAAAAGCTCCCAAAAGGGAGCTTTTTTAAAACATTTTTAGACTTATTCAGCCTTTATCAAAGAATATCTTCTTCCTGTTTTAACTGTTTTATAGGGAAGATTTTTCATAATGTTATTAAGATCTTTAGTCTTTATAATAATCATTTCGTTTTTATTCCTGAGCATATCGGAAACATCTTCACCGTTTCTGTAGTCAATTGTTCCGCCATGATAGTATAACAGTGAATATTTGCGGCCGAGATTTACGGCACCGAGTTCGTAGTTGTTTTCTTTTGTGTATTTTGCAAATTCCATCAAATCATTCTGTCCGAATTTGTAGTCAATATTAAAAAATTCTTTTGTGCCAAAAGCCGATAACATGAGCATAAGACCCGTGTACACCGCAAAAATTCCCCAAACTTTGTTTTTGCGGGCAAAAATTATACTCAAAATTCCGGCAGCTGCAAGAAGAATAATACACAGCCATTTTGCATTCAAAATATCATTATACAGTTGTTCGGGCAGATAAAAAGGTGTAAACACCGCCATAAATGCCGCAATAATAAAAATTGAACCGAGAATATAAACAGATATATCAATTTGTTTTTTGAAATCCTCATAATGAGTCCAGATATACCCTCCGATAAATGCGGCCGGAATATAAATCGGAAGCAGATAGGTTACAAGTTTTGTGCTTGAAGATGAGAAAAACAGCATAGTAAACAAAAATGCTATTACATTCAAATACAAAAATCTCTGTTCTCTTGTAAGATTTTCAACCGCATAGAGTTTTATCGCCCTGAATTTTGCCGCTAAAGCTGCGATAAACGAGAGAATCCACGGGAAAAATCCCCACAAAAACGTCAGAATGAAGAAATAAAACGGTTCTTTGCGTCCTATTTCATGAGAATTAATAAATCTTTCAAGGTGATGTTTTACAATATATTCGTTAAAGAAAAGCGGGTCGTGAATATTAAACATAAGTGCATGCCAGGGTACGACAACCAGCAAAAATAAAATCGCACCCGGAATCCAATAAACCGGTCTGAAAAGTTCTTTAAACCTTTTTGCTGCTATTGCGGTAAAAAACATTGTGCCGAAAGGTATTACAAATCCCGGAATTCCTTTTGCCATAACGGCAAGACCTGATGAGAGATAAAACAGCCACCAGAGATACTTTTTGCCGCGTTCGCCGCAGAAATAAGTCAAAAGTCCGAAGCAAAGCGCAAATCCCACACACATTGCAAGAACAATATCAAGTATTGCAAATTTTGCAAGAATAATAAATTCAAGACTTGTTGCAAGGATTAGAGCGGATACTAAGCCGAATTTTCTTGAAACAATTTTTCTTCCGGTAATATAAACCATAAACGACGTGAGCATTCCGTAAAATGCAACCGGAAAACGTGCGGTAAATTCATTTACTTTACCGAAAATTCCAAAAGACAAACACTCTCCCCAGAAGTACAGTGGCGGTTTTTCAAAGAAATAATCTCCGTTCAAATAGAGTGTCATAAAATCTTTTGTATAAAACATATCCCTTGCCATTGCAACATATCGGGTTTCATCAACATCCATCAGCGCATAGTTTCCGATATTGTGGAAAAATATAAAATAAAATGCCGCGAACAATCCTAAAACCGTAAAAATTTCAGGATGCAGTTTTATAAAATTAAGAACTTTTTCAAACTTCATAACAGACCTCTTTCTTAGCCGATTATATACATTAATCGCATAATTTGCAATATATTAAAAATTATAATAAAATAAACTTATGGTATCAGAAAGAGCAAAAAAAGAACTGGATAAATTACTACAGGGCAACCGCAACTTTGTAAACGGAACTCCGACTGCAAAAAACATGTGTATTGAAACCCTAAAAAAATATGCTTATCATCAGGAACCTTATGCGTGCGTTTTAACGTGCTCTGATTCAAGAGTGGTTCCGGAAATTATATTTGACTGCGGAATAGGAGAACTTTTTGTAGTGCGGGTTGCCGGCATGACAACAGGCCCGAACGTTATAGAAAGTATAGAATATGCCGTTAAAAAATTAAATGTTCCGCTTGTAATTTTGCTCGGGCATGACGACTGCGGAGTTATGAAATATGCAAAAGAACACTATCCGGAGCCGATGAGCAATTTTTCATCTATATTAAAATGCGTATATCCGGTTCTGGATAAAAAAGAGGATATAACCTGCCACAACTTTTTTGCGCAGCAGCATACTATCTGGGTTGAAGATTATTTGATGAAACATTCAGTAATCATTAACGAAGCGGTAAAGAAGGATGATTTATACATAGCGAAATGCCACTTTAACCACGATACGGGACAGGTTGAAATGCTGGAAGAATAAAATTTGACATAATAAAAATGAGAGGAAAAGTATGAAAAGAAAAATTTTATCACTTTTAATCGCAGGAATAATGTTATTAGGGCAGGGCTTAAGCGTTTGTACGGCAGCTCCGCGCCAACATCATAAAAGACCGGCTGTACACGGATGGTTTAATTTTTGGCACCGCGGTAAAAATAAATCGGCAGTAAAAAAATCACACCCGCCTAAAAAACATAAAATTAAAAAGAAAAATTCCAATCACAGCTGGTTTAAATGGAGTAAAAACAAACAAAATATCCGAAAAAAACATCACAAAAATGTTAAAAAGTACGAAAAAAATAAAAAACACGTAATTAAAAAAACTAAAAAACAACCGAAAAATTTCAGGTTTAAAAATAAACATCCGCGGTTTAAAAGAAGATAATTTGTATAAAATATGCAATTTTCTATTCAAGGATTAAAGATTGTGCCATGACCTATTGAATAGTTCAAGTTTTTATTCTGTGCAAATGATTACAAACTGCTTTACTATTCAAAAGACTAAATTGAGTAATGTAAATCAGTTTGATAAAAATCGCTAAAAATATAAAGTGTCTTCATTCAGACACGTCGAATTTTAAGTTGTCAAGTTCGTTAGCGATATATGTGCCAATCTGCATACAACTTAAATAAATTGTTTCTAAACCGTCTAAGCTGGTAAAACCTAGGGCAAAATTTTGTAAATGCAGAGTAAATCCAAGATATAGCCCCGTCATGTCTTACAAAAAATCTCTTATTATAAGACATATTTAAAATGATATTTTAGAAATGTAATAGCTTTACGTCCGTATTTGTCGTTTTCGTGATCTATTATGACCATATAAACACAGTGGAGCCAAAAATATGGACGGAATAAAATTCCTAATCAAAGACAAAGAACAAGACATTTACGCAATTCATTATTCTTGCGACGGATTTTATGACGGAGGTGCTTATGCACCTACAATATGTTCTATTGCATTGGTTAATTATGCAACAAAAGAGCTGCACACTTTTGCTCTGCATAATTATGTTGTACAAGGGAAATCACTTATGGAAAGCGAACAACAATTGCTTAAAGATTTTGTGGATTTTTATAAAAATTTGAACAATCCGATTTTTGTTCACTGGAATATGGACGGTCTTGAGTTCGGATTTAATGCAATTCGTGCCCGTGCAGAAAACTTTGGACTGTATGATTTTGATTTAACTAAAATAAAAGATTACAATTTATGCGCAGTATTTCATACAAATCTTATAAAAAGCCTTGAACAAAACAATTCTAAACGTGTTACAGTTCTCAATGGCATGGATGAAGCAAATTGTTTTAACAAATGTGCGTTTGAAATGGTCAAAATGTCTACCGAAGGCAAAGTATTAGGCTTGGTTGATTTATTTGAAAAATATCTTTCAAATGATTTAGTAGAGGATGATGATTGCTATATTTCTTAAAAACTCTTTGAAAGATTTTTAAAAGAAGATGTCCGGTAAAATTACCGGACAGAACTTCACGAAACTTTCTTATTATAGTAACGTTTCGAAAGTATTTATTGTATGATATTATTATAAAATAATAAATTTATTTGTCAATAAAGGAGTATAAAATGATTAAAGTATTGGGTCTTGATATAGGTATTGCATCAGTCGGACACTCAATTATAGAACTTGATGAAAAAGAGCATACCGGAGAGATTATAGATTTAGGTGTCAGAATTTTTACTGCGGCTGAACATCCAAAAGACGGGTCATCATTGGCATTGCCCAGAAGAGAAGCTAGAAGTTCACGACGCAGGTTGTCAAGACGTGCAAGTCGCTTATATAATATTAGGAAATTTTTATTGGAAAAAAAATTTATTACTCAATCAGAAATCGAAACTGTTTACAATTCACCTGAAATGAGTACAGACGTGTGGAATTTACGTAAAGAAGCTCTGGAAAGAAAATTAAGCAGTGTTGAATTTTATAGAATTTTAATACATATCGCTAAACGTAGAGGATTTAAATCTATAAGGAAATCTGAAGAAGTGAAAACAGAAGGAGATTTATTAAAATCAATAAAAGAAACAACAGAAAATTTTGAACATGGTAAATACAAAACCATCGGTGAAATGTTTGCACTTAAATATAACAATGGTGAAGCCAAAAGAAATAAAGCAGGAAAATATAATAAATCTATCTCAAGAGATTTGTTAAAACAAGAAATAGAAACTATTTTTAAAGTACAGCGGGATTTAGGCTCTGATATTGCAAGTGAAGAAATAGAAAATGGTTATAAAGAAATAGCTTTTTACCAAAGGCCTTTAAAATCAATTCCTATAGATACTCCTTGTATTTTTGAATCTGATGAAATGAGAGCCCCAAAATGCGCTTATACATCGGAAATTTTTATTGCTTTAAATAAACTTGTTAATCTGCGCTTAATTAACGATTTGGGCGATACAAGATTTTTTGCCGCGGAAGAAATTGAGGATGCTATAAATCTTGCTCATAAACTTACTAAAGTTACATATAAACAATTGCGAAAAGAATTGTGTCTGGATGATACTACTAAATTTTTAACCTTAAATTATGGAAAAGTTGATTCAAAAGGACAACCTGCAGATATTGAAAATACAACTTTAATTGAACTTAAGAATTATCATGCAATTAAAAAAGCAATAGCAGATTCAAGACTCGGAAAATCATATTTTGACGCAATAAAAAATGATGAAAATTTTTTTAATGATATTGCTTTAGTTTTAACTTGCGAAAAAAGTGATGAAAGCATAGAAAAAGCCTTAAAAGAAAAAGGATTTGAAAATGCACTAATAGATATCATTAAAGAGCTTTCAATGAGTAAAACTGTCCACCTTTCAATTAAAGCAATGAAAAAACTAATTCCTTTTATGATGCAGGGAATGAAATATAGCGAAGCATGTGAAAAAGCCGGATACAAAATTGAAGATAACAAAAATGAAAAACAATCTTTACTTCCGGTTTTGAATCAAAACGAACTTACAACCAATCCTGTTGTAAATAGGGCCATATCTCAAACAAGAAAAGTTGTAAATTCTTTGATCAAAAAATATGGTCATTTTGATGCCGTAATTATTGAAATGTCTAGAGATTTATCAAAATCTGTAACTGAAAGACGAAAGATTAAGAATGCTCAAAATGAATTCCAGGCAGAAAAGGAAAAAGCAAGACAAAGATGCATAGAACATGGACTTGATCCGGATAATCCTAAAAGCAACCTTCTCAAATTCCGTCTTTGGGAAGAACAAGGAGGTTTTTGTGTTTATTCAGGCAAATATATTGATCCCAAAAGACTTATTGAATCTGACTATGTAGATATAGATCATATTATTCCTTATTCAAGGAGTTTTGATGATAGTTTAAATAACAAGGTACTCTGTCTGACGGATGAGAATAGACAAAAAGGAAATAAAATACCGTATGAATATATTGGTGAAAATAAATGGTATGAATTTGTACAACGCGTCAAATCTTACCACCTGAAACAAGCAAAAGTTAACCGTCTAACTAAGAAAAAATACGAACAAGAAGGATTTAAATCAAGAAATTTAAACGATACAAGATACATTGCTAAATTTGTCAAAGATTATATAAAAGAAAATCTTGATTTTGATAATAATCTCAAAGTCGAAACAAGGAATGGTGCTCTAACGGCATTTTTACGAACGCAATGGGGACTTGTCAAAAATAGAGACGAAAGCGACAAACATCATGCTCTTGATGCAGCTGTTATTGCTTGCTCAACACAAGGCATGGTTCAATATTTGTCTACTGTTTCTGCCAGACTTGAAAATTATGATTATACAAAAGACAGAAAACCTCACTTTAAAAAACCATGGGAAACTTTTTCGGAAGATCTTGAACAGTCATTAAAACATGTTTTTGTATCAAGAGCCGTTAGAAAGTCCGTTAAAGGAGAATTGCATGATGCAACAATAAGAAGCGCAAAACATCTTGATAAAGGCTTTACTACGGTTAAAACACCTATTGAAACGATTGATCTAAAAAAATTGGAACAAATGTTTGACAAAGAACGAAATTATAAAATCTACAATCTTTTAAAAGAAAGATTAGAAAAATTTAATAATGATCCTAAAAAAGCATTTGCAGAACCTGTATACATGCCTTTATCCGAAGAAAAAATAGCAAAAGGACAACATCCGCATGAAATAAAATCAATAAAAATTAAAGATTCTAGTACTTCCGGTATTCTGGTAAGAGGAGGCTTTGCTAAAAACGCGTCAATGCCCAGATTGGATGTCTTTACCAAAAAGAATAAAAAAGGCAAAAACGAATTTTTCTTGGTACCGATTTATGTATCTGATTTCGGCAAAGAATTACCAAATAAGGCTATAAATAAAGGAAAAAATGGTTGGATTGAAATGACAGAAGATTACACTTTTCTTTTTAGTCTTTTTCCGGATACTTTGATAGCAATAAACTCAACAGGAAAACCTGAAGATGAATTTTTAGGATATTATAAAGGTTGTGATATAGATAACGGTAGAATTGTTTTAGATGCTCCTGATAGAGTTCAAAAAGGAGTTCGTTTTTCTACAAAAACTGCAGCTTACATAAAAAAATATCAAGTCGGAATACTTGGTGATTATCATGAGGTAAAACATGAAAAACGATTACCAATAAAAATGAAAAGAAAGGAAAAACATGGGATATAAAACTCTTTTGTTTAGCAATCCTTGTAAACTTAGTGTGAAGAACTTTCAACTTATGTATTCATCGCAAGATAGCGAGGTAAAAATCCCGCTTGAAGATATTTCTACAATAATACTTGAAAATATGCAGATAGAAGTTACAAATTATCTTTTATCAGTATGCGGCGAATATAATATCACATTGTTTTCCTGTGATAAAAAACATCAACCGAATGTGATTTTGACACCATTTTACCAGCATAGTAGAAATACAAAAATTGCTCTTAATCATATAAATATGTCTGAACCTTTGAAAAAACGATTATGGCAAAAAATTATAAAACAAAAAATTAAAAATCAGTCCAATGTCCTAAAAATACTATTTGATAATGATATTTTAGATTATTTTTGTGAAAAAGTTAAATCTGGTGATACAACCAATATAGAAGCATACGTTTCAAAACAGTACTGGGGGCTGCTGTTTGAAAATTTTAAACGGCATGCAGAAACAAAACATAATGCAGCGCTGGATTACGGGTATGCAATAATCAGAGGTACACTGGCAAAATTCGTGTCATCAAGCGGTCTTGTTCCATGTCTGGGAGTCCATCATTGTAATGAACTTAACTCTTTTAATCTGATTGAAGATTTAATAGAACCATTTAGACCTTTTGTTGATTTAGTTGTATCAAATATGCAAACTTTAGATGAACCTGAATTATCCAAACAAGATAAAGCCTGCCTTTTGAATACATTAAATATGCAGTGCAGGTATAAAGGTGAACAAATTACAGTTCAAAATGCTTGCGAAAGGGTCTGTCAAACTTTTGCAAAAAGTCTTGAACAAAATGACAGCAATATATTGGAACTTCCACAATTTATTGAGGCAAAATGAGCGTAAAAGGTAATGATATTTTTATGAGATTATTTGTATTCTTTGATCTCCCTGTAACTCAAAAGAAACAACGAAAAATAGCAACCCGTTTCAGAAAACAATTACTTAATGAAGGTTTTATTATGCTTCAATTTTCTGTTTATTGCAGGACATGCCGCGGGCAAGATATTGTAGATAGAGAAATTCGTCGAATTAAACAAATTATTCCGCCTGAAGGCAACGTCCGAATTCTTCAGGTAACAGACAAACAATACGGAGGCATGCTTTTTCTTGTTGGGAAACCGGGAAAAGAAGAAATTATTGGCTGCGAACAACTTCTTTTGTTCTAAAATTTTTTATAATAAAAATACCAACCCCCTTGTCTATCCTAGATTTTAGAGCTTGGTATTATACAATAAATACTTTCGAAAGGAAACTATAACTTCCGCAGACCACAGACAAGACAGTAGTAAATTATACAATAAATACTTTCGAAAGGAAACTATAACTGTAAGGACGTGGAAATTTTCAACAGGAATATTATACAATAAATACTTTCGAAAGGAAACTATAACCTGCCATAGGAAACATTGTAGGACTGGACAATTATACAATAAATACTTTCGAAAGAAAACTATAACGACAGCAGGAACTTATCAACCTAATCAGATATTATACAATAAATACTTTCGAAAGGAAACTATAACCTTGCTACAGTCGGACTTGCAGCTACAGTCATTATACAATAAATACTTTCGAAAGGAAACTATAACTCAATTCGGAATATAACATCTTCCATTGTTATTATACAATAAATACTTTCGAAAGGAAACTATAACAAGTAGTTGAAGTATTGAAAATGTTTTCGTATTATACAATAAATACTTTCGAAAGGAAACTATAACTAAGGAAAAGGCGGAAAAGAAAAAAAAAGAATTATACAATAAATACTTTCGAAAGGAAACTATAACGTAAAGAATATGCAGAAGCAATTTATCAAGATTATACAATAAATACTTTCGAAAGGAAACTATAACTTTATCAACGTCATTAGGATAGTTACCTCCATTATACAATAAATACTTTCGAAAGGAAACTATAACCCTGAAATACTCTCTTTAACAAGCACACAATTATACAATAAATACTTTCGAAAGGAAACTATAACCCAATTAATATCTTAGTTTATATGTATAAAATTATACAATAAATACTTTCGAAAGGAAACTATAACAGATGAGGATTATTTAAACGTACTGAACTAATTATACAATAAATACTTTCGAAAGGAAACTATAACTCTTCAAACCACGGCTTTACACGTTCTTTTATTATACAATAAATACTTTCGAAAGGAAACTATAACGAGATGAGCAACGTTGTGAATTATCGTATTATTATACAATAAATACTTTCGAAAGGAAACTATAACTTGGAATTCACCGCATTGGCTCTGCTAGCTATTATACAATAAATACTTTCGAAAGGAAACTATAACTAATTAATGCTTAAAAAGATTGATAATTTTATTATACAATAAATACTTTCGAAAGGAAACTATAACGAAACAAAGCATTTTAATGCTCTTATTGAATTATACAATAAATACTTTCGAAAGGAAACTATAACTGTTCATTCTTTGGAATTGGCTTGATTTCGATTATACAATAAATACTTTCGAAAGGAAACTATAACTCAGCTCCCGTGCTTATTTCATCTTCTGGTATTATACAATAAATACTTTCGAAAGGAAACTATAACAAGCTCTTGGCAAGATATTCCGGTAGCCTCATTATACAATAAATACTTTCGAAAGGAAACTATAACTAAAAGAATGCGGGAAGAACAAAGAATTAAATTATACAATAAATACTTTCGAAAGGAAACTATAACTCAGGGCATCACAAGCGGCAAAGTCTGGGAATTATACAATAAATACTTTCGAAAGGAAACTATAACCATAGGATTGGTAATGCTACTTATAACAGTATTATACAATAAATACTTTCGAAAGGAAACTATAACAGAGATATCCCGCTAAAGAATTAAGGCAGAATTATACAATAAATACTTTCGAAAGGAAACTATAACTGGTTGCGAAGTCATGGACGAATATTCCGATTATACAATAAATACTTTCGAAAGGAAACTATAACGTTCCTTCTTGATACTCGATAAGCAAAACAATTATACAATAAATACTTTCGAAAGGAAACTATAACTGTAGTATTCCTTCATCTGCTCAAGTAAAATTATACAATAAATACTTTCGAAAGGAAACTATAACCTATAGCTGACGAAGGTGAAGTAATTAAGATTATACAATAAATACTTTCGAAAGGAAACTATAACCACACGTAGCAGTCACAACAATGTTAAAAATTATACAATAAATACTTTCGAAAGGAAACTATAACGAAACAAAGCATTTTAATGCTCTTATTGAATTATACAATAAATACTTTCGAAAGGAAACTATAACGACAAAGGGCTAGTTATGAATAGCTTGCTAATTATACAATAAATACTTTCGAAAGGAAACTATAACTCTGATATGACTGCTGATAATATTAAATCTATTATACAATAAATACTTTCGAAAGGAAACTATAACGGCGGAGATGCCCAGATAAAATCAAACTCTATTATACAATAAATACTTTCGAAAGGAAACTATAACATCATCAGGCACTTCAATATCCGATTTTGGATTATACAATAAATACTTTCGAAAGGAAACTATAACCTGCTGTTGTTACGAACAGGAACTATCCGAATTATACAATAAATACTTTCGAAAGGAAACTATAACGATTTCCCCATACTTTACCCCCTTTATTAATTATACAATAAATACTTTCGAAAGGAAACTATAACATATTGATTGCCTAAAAAGTGGGGATATATATTATACAATAAATACTTTCGAAAGGAAACTATAACTTGCGCGGGGGTTCAACGGAATATTTTGTATTATACAATAAATACTTTCGAAAGGAAACTATAACTATCTTGTAATCCACAAACGCTGGTACACAATTATACAATAAATACTTTCGAAAGGAAACTATAACACCTCATCTTCTACAAGTTGTTGTATTCTTATTATACAATAAATACTTTCGAAAGGAAACTATAACGAAGTCGCACAAAGATATTCACTCCTGAAGATTATACAAAACAATAAATTAATATATTTATTTGTGCAACGACTTTTGTTTTAAATTATATAGCAGATACATCATAAAAATTTAAAATAATTTTCTAAGTTTTCTTTCAAATATTTTTTATATTCTTCTTTAAGGGATTCCGGTGCAACAATCTTACATCCGGCGCCCCAGCGAAACACGTGCCATATAATTTCCCTGCTGCCGCTTGCTTTAAAATAAACCGTATAAGTTCCATCGTCGTTCCATTTCCCTGATTGTGTCGGATGAAAATTGAATTGACTTGCCTCTTGTGCTAATTCTTGCGAAAACAAAAGTTCTACTTCTAAAATTTCACCGTGGTAAACTCCAAATGATAAGTTTGTATATTCTTGCAAGTCAAAATTACCCTTATCAAAGGTTTTGTCCGTAAGTTTCAAATTCT
>CALVEE010000062.1 GCA_944326495.1 Candidatus Gastranaerophilales bacterium
ACATCTGATTTGTCAGTAATGACTGAATAACCTGAGGACTTAAAGATGAATTATTTCCGCCCATAAGCATATTAAAAATAGCACTGGTATTTTCATGCCTGTCTGTCAAAAGAGAAATATCATTTGCGCTATTACCGCCAATAACATCCGTCAAACCTGCCCTTTGCAGTACTCTTAAAGCTGAAACTATTTCATCATTAGTAGGAGCCTGACTTGAAAAATCCTTATACTCTTTGAATTTATTAGGTTCTATCTCATTTTTTCTATTCATTTCACGCATAAGGTTTTCAATTTTTTGTTTTTCAAACTCACTTCGAACTTCATCAGTAACTCCTGTACCAAACTTGCTCTGTACAAAGTTGTCCAAAGCTGCTGTTTCTGACTCTTCGTTACATTTTTCTGGAGTTTCTAAACAAGTCTTACCCTTTGTAGCATAAAGCCCTACTTGACTATTAGGTGTCAAATTAATAACCTTTTCATAATTACTTATAGCCTCATCCTTCTTACCGATCTGCGCGGAAGTCATTGCTAAATAATAATATGCAACAGCATTTGAAGGGTCTTTCTCTACAATCCTGGTTAATGTATTATAACATTGGGAATAATTTCCTGCCTTATACATCCTTATTGCTGAAGCTAATGAAGCATTAGATGTTGTTTTTGCACTTACAAAATTTACACTTGAAGCACATATTAAAGCTGTTAATAATACTAAAATATACTTTTTCATAATAATCCTTCTTATTTAAAACTATCACTTATAAAAAATTATACACCATTCTTAGAATCTTTATATACACCATGTAATTGAATTATACACTATCTTTATAATGATAACAAGGCTCCTGTCAACAAAAAGTCACAAATCTCTTTTTCAAGCTGTACGTCATACATATTATTAATTTCTTTAATAAAATAGCAAGGACTTGTTACATTTACCTCTATAATCTTACCATCAATAACATCTAGCCCTGCCATGGGAAGCCCTAATGAATTGAGTTTTTTTGCAACAGAAGAGAAATTAACAAACTCTTCATCAGAAAGTACGGCTTTTGAAATAAAATTATCGTTATGAGTATTAAACTTAAAATCATCTTTTGTTGGCAATTTTTTTACGCAATAGTTAAGTACACGATCACCCAGTGTAAGCACCCTTTTATCTCCGCCTGACACTCCGGAAATAAATTTCTGCACCATAACAAGAGTCGTTTCGTTATTCGTCATCGTATTAATTATTGTTCTAGTGTTCGGATCACCTTCATACAAATACATTACGCCAGAGCCAAAACAACGATTAAGCGGCTTAAGCACAATTTTTTTATGTTCAGCCAAAAATTGTTCAATATCATAAAGTGAAGAGGTGACGATATTTTCAGACATCAAATCTTTAAAATAAATACTATGTAATTTTTCGTTAAAATCACGGATCGCGCGTGGAGAATTTATAACATCGGGTTTTGTTACAAAATCAAACACGTATGTTGCGTTAATATAATCAATATCAACAGGCGGATCCGGCCTAAACATTACCAAATCAAAATCATCTATTTTTTCTTCTAAGGTTACATCCTTATAGTATATATTGTTATTCGATAAAAATGTTTCATAGCATTTTGTATAAGCAATATCCAATTTTAATGACAAATTTGGAATTGTTGTTATATAGACCTGATTTTTTCTTTCCAAAAATTCCTTTATTATCCAAAAATTTGTTACTAACTTGTTAAACTCAAAATATTTAAGCTCAATCTTATCTATTACAAAAAGTATTTTTCTCATAATAACCTCTCCGCATTTAGATTAGCACTAATAATAGGGAATTACAAGAGTAACTAAATGGTTAAAAAAATCTAATAGTTGTTAAAATTTGCTAGAATGAAATTATTTAACATTACCTTCTAACGGTTTTCCAAAAATAAGCCTCATGCCGGCAAAACGCTTAGACAGAGTAACCTTAAACCCTTTAATTATGTCATTTATATTTAAAATAACAGTATTTGCATTCTTTATAAGACAGTTTAAAAGCATAACTGTTTCACTATCAGCGCGTTTAGTTAAAAGAGCTGTGTTGGACGTTGTAAGTTCAAGGTTTTTTGTTATAAGTTCTATATTAGAGAAGGTATTGTTGAGTCTTTTCTGGCTAGCAGAACGGTTCAGTTCACCCGTAACGGAGGCCAGATTTCTTGTTGTAAGCGCAAGATTCTCGCCAGATTCTTTGAGTGACGGTCTTAAATCTACAAGAATATCATTTGCTGTATGAAATAAATCGGTAAGCGCTTTCATTGTTTCACCCGCATCTTCTACTGTTTCACTCAAATTTTCACTTAAATCATCTAATCCGCCGGAATCAGCCTGGTCTTGTATGAAAGATGCAAAATTTACCCCTTTTGTCCCTTTTATTTTGTCATGATTTTTCAGGTATCTGACAGATGGCATATCCGGATAAATTAGTTCTATATAATCGCGTTTATTTTTTGTTTTAACTTTTGCTGTTATATTATCAGGCAGGGAAAAATTATCCATATGCAGGTTCATATCAACATAAGTTTGCGTAAAATCTTTTGAAGGGTAGATTCTGGTAGAACGCCCCAGACGAAAGCCTTTGTAGTAAACGTTGATATTATGCGGAAAAGGTTCAAGTTCATCAAAAACAGCTGTTACTTTAAGGTTATTTAAACGGTAAATTCCGTACCATATCCCCGCAATTGAAATTAATACTGCAATAAAAATAATCAGAAGTTTATTCATATTCTGATTATTTTTAAAATAGTAAATTTTATAAATTAGTCAGTTTGGCAGAATTAGAATTTTCTCGGATTTACCCCGCGTCTCCAATTCGATTCAATCTGTTCGAGTGATATTCCCTTTGTTTCAGGAACAAAGAAGTAGACAAATATAATACAGAGTATTGACACAATACCAAACAGCCAGAATGTCCAGGCTCCGCCTATTCTATGCAGTAAAACAGGAAAGCTTCCGACTACAAAGAAATTAAACGCAAAGTTTGAGACAGTACAGATGCTCATAGCAATTCCCCTTATTTTGAGCGGAAAAACTTCTGATACAAGAATCCAGCCTATCGGACCTAAGCTCATGGCAAAGCAGATAATATAAGTTACAAGGCTTCCTACCGCAACCCATTTCAGGCTTGAACCTAAGGCTCCTGCAAACGCAAATGAGGTTCCCAGCGCAAATAAACTTAACATAACACCTGTAAGTCCAAAGTACAAGAGCGGTTTTCTGCCAAGCCGGTCTGTAAAAAATACAGCGACTATTGTCATTACAAAGTTTACGACTCCGATTCCGGTCGTTGCGTATATTGCGGTTAGATTACTGTCAAAACCGGCTGTCTTAAAGATTGTAGGTGCATAATAAATAATTGTGTTTATACCTGTGCAAATCTGGGCAAACATTATTCCGACACCTACTACAAAAGGCATTATCATCCACTTTTTGAACCGGAATTTGTTATCATTTCCGCTTTCAAGTGTATTTTTTATATCTTCGATTTCTTTATTAGTATCTATGTCCGGTTCAATTTTATTAAAGACTTTCTTTGCTTCATCTTCTCTGTTTTTGCTCACAAGCCATCTTGGAGTATCTGACATGAAACACATTCCGATAAATAATATAAGACCGGGAAGTACGCCTGCAAATAGCATCCAGCGCCAATTATATACAGCTTGAGCGAATACGGCATTTATGAAATACGAAAATAATATTCCGGCAGTTATTGCCCACTGGTATAGAGAAACAAGCGTGCCTCTTAAATTTTTAGGTGAAATTTCGGATAAATAAAGAGGTACAACGAAGTTTACAATCCCGACAGCAAAACCTACAAAAATCCTTGAAATTATAAGTACATAAACATTTGGAGCAAAAGCACACAGTATTGAGCCTAAAATAAAAATTACAGCAGTTGCCATAATAATCTTTTTGCGTCCGAAAATGTCCGCTAAAATCCCGTTAGTTGCGGCACCTATTACAGCCCCGATTAAAACGGAGCTTACCAGAAAGCCCTGCAGGGTATCGGGTAAAATCCAGGTTTCATTAATAAATAACAGCGCACCTGAAATTACGCCGGTATCATAACCTGATAACAATCCGCCCAATGATGCTACAATTGCTACTATATAAAGCCAAATGTATTTCATATAAACACCTCTATAATATATTATTCCACATTTTATTTTTTTATAACGCTATTTTTTTAAGAATTTCATCACAATTTTCAATATCGAAATGGACAGCTTTGAAAAGAGCTGTTATAAACTGTTTGATATCACTATTTGAAGGCTTTTTGTTATCATATGATATATAGTATAAATCCATGTGAAGTCCGCCTTCATTATTGGGGTAAATATAATTTACGTCTAATTTTTCAGCTCCGTATTTTTCATAAAACTTAATCCGTCTTAATGTATTCTTATCCAGAAAATTAGGCTTTTCTACCTCAAGAAAACACCCGCGTTTATGAAAAGCCTGCTTAAGATTTTCAAGGATTTTCCCGCCAAATCCTCTGGAATGAAACTCTTTAAACACTGCAACATAGTCAATAAAAATAAAATCTTCTGTTTCAAAAAGAATTACATACCCGACAGGCTCGTTTTCTATAACCTGATAAATTCTGTAATTGTCTCCTGCAATTTCCTTTAAATGCTCATACGTTTTTAATTCCGCCTTTGGAAATTGAGCCTGCATATCTTTATAAATACTCTCAAATTCTAATGTTTCTATAAACTCCATAAATTTATTATAACAAAAAACAGCCCCGTTTTCACGAGGCTGT
>CALVEE010000063.1 GCA_944326495.1 Candidatus Gastranaerophilales bacterium
AGCCGTGTTTGAGGCTGTGCCGAAAACTACGGATGCGGTGAGGGGGCAGACAGTAAGAACAAACAAAAAATTATAAAGTAAATTTTAAAAAGACAGCTTGTTTAGATAATATAATTAGAAGTTATTGTTGGACAAGAGTTAATGTCAGGCGTAAAAACTACCCGCCCCGACAGATTGACCTCTGTGCGGGGGGATCAAAATCTTTGATTTCAGGGAGGAAGCTTTCACCGATATTACGTCAGATGTTTTAATTCCTAAAATTATCATGGACAGTAGTGTATTAAAACGGAGAAGGCGGGATTCGAACCCGCGGGGGGCTTTAGGCCCCCACAAATTTTCGAGATTTGCACCTTAAACCGCTCGGACACTTCTCCATTTATTTTCGTATTCTGTTTAGCAATTCTTTTGCGTAATCCATTTTAAATATCAAATTCAAGCCGGTATAAACCCCTGCACATAACGTCATTATAACAGCTATTTTCACAATTTCAAATATATATTTCGGAAGCTGAATTTTGTCAAACTCAACCCCGGTAAACCAGCAGATGACAAAGGTTAAAGCACCTGCAAAAAGCATTTTGAAGAAATTTTTGAATAAAGTTTTATAATCCAATCTTATTTTTTTATAAATAAACAAACCTAAAAATACCGCATTAAACAGGGTTACAAAAGAAGTAGAAAGTGTAATCCCCGCAATTCCCATATCCATTTTTAAAATCAGAAGCCAGTTTAGAACTGCCTTTAAAGCAATTGATGACATCGCAATTATAAAAGGGGTTTTAGAGTCATTGAAGGCATAATACACTCTTGTAATTGAATCTCTAAACACATACGGAAGTATTGAAAATGAGAGGTAACAAAGAGCTTCCGACACCATAACAACTGCATTTTGATTAAACGCCCCGCGTTCGAATACAAGCGAAATTCCGTCTTTTGCAAGCAAAAGAATAAGAATTATCATCGGCATGCCTGCAAAAAACAGCACTCCGACCCCTTTATTAAAATATGTTTTAATAGCTTCTTTGTTGCCTTCTCCAGCAAGCCTTGAAAATATCGGAAAAAGCGGAACCAGAAAAGCAGTTACTAAAATTCCTACCGGAAACTGAAAAATTCTGTTTGCAAACACAACCGAAGTCCAGGCGCCTTCTTTAAGAGTTGAGGCAAAAAACATATCAATATAAATACTGATTTGTCCTATTGTAGAGCTTAGTATCGCAGGGAATAAGAGTTCGCAAATATTCTTAAACTGCGGATTATTAAAAACATCCAGATTAGGTTTAATTCTGTAACCTATCTGTCTGATTTTCGGAAACTGAACAATAAGCTGGCATACAGCCCCCAGAGTCGTAGCTCCCGCAAGAATAATTCCGGTATTATCATTATGAACAAGCGAGATTACAATCACTACAACAATACTGAGTATCATCGGCGAAAGATTGGGCAGAATATACTGCTTATGACAAATCAAGAGCCCGTAATAAATTCCTATTATTCCGCCTATAAGAATAATAGGCGACATTATTTTAAAATGTGCGGATGCAAGAGCTACAAGTTCCGGAGAACCTGCAGAGATAATAAGCCCCATAATCTTATCCGCAAAAAAGAAACCAAGGACTGAACATAGAGCAAAAAATAAAAACGAAACCGTCAGAAAAGTGTTATACAGCCTGTTAACAACTTCATCAGGTTTTGAGTCAAAATCCGGAATAAGTTTTGAAAAAACCGCCACCACAGCGCTGTGAAAAGGCCCGCCGACTCCGCCTAAAATAATAATAGCAAGTGATGGTATTTGAAGAGCATAGAAATAAGCATCAGATACCATTGTTGCGCCGTAAAAATTCGCAACAACCATATCTCTCACAAATCCCATAAACTTGCTTGCAATAGTTACAAGTGCAATAAGCCAGGCCGCTTTTAACACACTCGGCGTTTCATCTTTAATTGTTTTCTGTTCCATACTTTTCTACCAATTCCACGTATAAAGTAACCGAGCGCCCCAAAGTCGGCGGATAAAATTCAATAGTATTTTCACCATCCTCTATATAACGCGAAATATCTATTCTGTAATCTTTCTGAAATATTGTTTTTGTAACAGGAAACTCCATTGTTTTTCCGTTAATTACAACTGTTATTTTTGCCGTATTTGAATTCGTAACGACTATTTGGGCTCTTCCTACCGGTGCCCAGAAGGTCTGCTTAACCTTCTCACCGCATATCGTAACAGGAAGAGTTCCGAGATTTACGCCGGTATAATAATGCCTTAAGATATTGTAATAAGGCTGGTCAAGCTTTTGCGCCATATAACCTGCCCCGTACTGGCTCATTCCTACACCGTGACCGAAACCTCCGCCAAAAGCCGTAATATCTGTTACGTTTCCGTAATTATCCAGAGTCTTTTCAAAAAACACATTTGCACTGGGAAGCGATATTCCGTCTTTTTGAAAAACACGTCTTATAACAAGCTCTTTTGCAATCCGGTAACAGCCTTTTGTAGTCATTAATTCTATTTCTACAGCCTTACCGGAAGCTCCGCGCTTCATAACTTTTATATCTTTTATCTTCCCGAGTTCATCCCCCTGATTAAACGCAGGATGAACAAAACCGGTTTTAGATTGGGCTACAAGAGTCGATTTTAAGACATTTTCAAGCTCTCCTACAGCCCAGACTTTTTTCCATCTGTAGTATGGAGACTCTATATCATAAGAAGGAACTTTGCTCCCGTAGAATTCTCTTGCCTTATCTTCATCCTCTAATTTCCCAAACTCCTCTTTATCAGGTACAGCTACAAGATAAGGTTTGCTGATTGAAGGAAACATTTTTGTATGAGGATCGGAAAAAGCATAAGCATAACTTTCAGTATATCCTCCGGCTGTTGAGCTATACAGTGTAAGAATAGGCTCATTATCATAGAGAGCAACAATACCGTCCGTTTCCATAACAGCTCTTGTCGATAAATCATCCTCGGTATTTACCCCGTAATAAACCTGGCTTGCAACACTGTCTACAACATTAAATTCATTATAAGCCTGCGTTCTCGGGCCCAAAACATAATTCCTTGCAGCAACCGCTTGTGCTTTTAGGGCTTCCAAACCAAATCTTACCGGCATTTCATTAGGCACTACACCCTTTAAATAATCCTGTATCTCAACCAGATTAACAAGATAAAACCCTTTTCTGTCCGGCTTTTGCACGAGCTCAAACGCCCCGTGGTAAAGCGCCTGTTCACCTTTTCTCTTTAAATCTTTTACCCCCAGAACTCCTTGGGGACATACTATAACAAAGTCTCTTAAAGTTCCGCCTTTGCCGTTTATCACAACATCAAGACCAGTAACTCCGTTTTTTACGGTTATTTCAGTATCAGCAGGTACTCTGTATATAACTTTCTTTGTTTCTTTATCACAAATATCACAGTCGGCAGTTCCAAATACGGTAACCTCCTGCTTTAGAACATTTTGGAATTTGTTATCCGTAAGCCCGACTCTTATAATATTATAATCTGCAAAAACAGCGGGACTTCCGGCAAAAGCCAGAAGCAATAAAAGAATTCCTAAAAATTGTTTTATTTTAATTCCCAAACCGTACCTTCCTTAGAATCTTTTAATACAATTCCAACTTTATCGAGCGCAATACGTATTTTATCCGCTATTTCCCAATTCTTTTCCGCTCTTGCGGTTTTTCTTCTCTCTATAATATCTTCCATAGAATTAAACTGCCCGCCAAGTTCGCTGCTTATTTCAGCAAGCTTAGCCTTAAGTTCATCATCAGAAAGCCGTGCTTTATCAAATGTAAATCCCAGAGTTTCCGCCAATTTATAAAGAAGGGTAAAAGCATAAGGAACATCTTTGTTGGCTTTTCCCGTTAAATCAAAAAGAACGGCAAGCGCTTTTGATGTATTTAAATCATCATCCATTGCCTCAACAAATTCTTTGTATTCATCATATTGGGTTATATCAATATTTTCATCAACCGGAGTTCTCTTCGCATTCAGCATTCTCTTAACTCCGTTTGATGCAGCCTGCAGAGCTTCATCCGAAAACTCAACCGGCATACGGTAATGGTTTGTTAAAATAAAAAACCTGATAGTATTAGCGTCATAATTCTTTAATAAATCATCAATTGTAAGAAAATTTCCTAAAGATTTGGACATTTTTTCTTTGTTAATTGTTACAAACCCGTTGTGAAGCCAATAATTAACGAACTTGCATCCGTTAGCACATTCAGACTGCGCAATTTCATTTTCGTGATGCGGGAAAATTAAATCCGCACCGCCTGCGTGAATATCAATAGTTTTTCCCAAATATTTTCTGCTCATAGCGGAACATTCAATATGCCATCCGGGACGGCCTACACCGCAGGGTGAATTATAACCGAATTTTTCATCCTTTTTCCACAGAGCAAAATCAAGCGGGTCTTCTTTTTGCTCGCCTATCTCAATTCTCGCTCCGCTCTCCAGCTTATCAATCGGCTGTTTTGAGAGATAACCGTAGGCGGAGAATTTTTTGACCCTAAAATAAACATCACCCCCCGCTTCATAAGCAAAGCCTTTATTAATCAAATCCTTAACCATAGCTATCATTTCACCGAGAGTTTTTGTCGCAAACGGCTCGATGTCAGGTTTCAGATTATTTAAGGCTTTCATGCTTTCGCTGAATTTTTTGTACCAGAATGTTGAAACTTCTTCTGGCGTTTTACCCTCTGTTTCAGCTTTTTTCAGTATTTTATCATCAACATCCGTAACATTTCTGCAATAAGTAACATCATAACCCTTGAATTTGAGGTATCTATACAGAACATCCCAGGTAATATAGCATCTTGCATGCCCCAGATGCGCATTGTCATATACCGTAGGTCCGCAAACATACATTTTTACTTTGCCTTCTTCAATCGGCTTAAATTCTTCAACTTGATTTGTGTAAGAGTTATGAAGTTTCATAAAAATTTATCTCCCCTTAATAAAAATAGCCGGCAAAACGATTTTATAACAAACATAAAACTCTGTCTATAAATTTAAAAGAAGGATTGACAAAAGTATACCAATCTTTTATCATGCAGATGTGTTTATTATATAAATGAGGTGTGTAATATGAGAGTGAGTTCTGTTAGTCTTGCATCCGTGCAAAGGCACAATCAGCGTAAACAAAATCATAAGCAGATTGTTGTTCAAACCGAAACTCCGGTTTCCCAGCCGGAAGCTCCTGCTTTTAAAGCCCTGAAATTCGGCGATTATCTGGCAGGCGGAATTTGCGGCACAGTATTTGGAATTGTTACTGCTGCAGCATTAGGCCCTCTTGTAGGAATTGCCGCCGGAATTTTTGCAGGAAAAGCGGCTGCTGAAGCTAATAACGAGACAAGACCTTACGATCCGGATGAAGATAAATAAAACTAATCAGCCTTGTTTTGCGCTTGGGCTTTTTTCTCATATGCTTTTTTTGTATTGTAATAAGTAAGTTCCGGTATCAATACACCTAGAAGCAGAGGAGAAAGCACTACTGTCGAAATAAAGCCGGGAAGAGAATTCAAGCCTCTTGCCATTTTTGCAATATTATTGTGCTTAATATCTCCCGCACCTTTCATTACCTTAGCAATTGTTTCACTTGTGCCGTCAAATTTTTCAAAGAATTCTAATATCTTTTTATTCTTTTCTTCTTTTTTAAGATCTTTTATAGAGTCAAGCGTAAATGTTTTATCATTAAACATCAAATTTGCATTATCGGATTTTGAGATAATTTTCTGCAAGTCTCCGCCTTTTTCGTTGATAAATTTTGAGAAATTAAGCAGTTTAGCTTTAGAGTCAATTTCAGAATAAATAGCATCCAAATCCGCAACTGATAATACTTCTAATTTACTGTAAGGCCAAATAATATCCATAAACTTCTTAAACCAGTTTTTTCCGTCAGAAGCGCGGTTAGTTAAAACAAACCCCATTTTATCTTCATAAGAGCGAACGATTGCCTTAGTCATCATCGGAACTGCAAATACAACCGATAAAGATGAAACAGTATCTCTTAAAAGGATTTCATTCAATTCTGTCAAATCCTTTTTGCCGTTTTCATCCACCTGTGCTCTTTCCCAGGCCTTCAAACCCCTAGGACCGAGAAGCCCGAATGTTGCGAGCAGCGCAAAAGTTGTTTTTGAGAAGTTATAACCGGTATACTCGAGAAGAGCCTGCACTTTTTCCGGAGTATGCTTCAATAAGAATTTCCCCATTCTGGTTAAAATCCCGTCATTATTAATCCCTTTTCCTTTAAATACCGGAGCAGTATTTCCTTCGGCAGGACTATTTGCAAGATTTTGATTTCCATTTTTATGAGAGTGTACCTTCGCCCCCGGTGCAACATCGCCTCTTACATAAAGCTTAGGAATTAATGAAAGACCAGCTAATGTCAGAACAACATTGGCAATATTTGTAAGAAATCTCTTTGTTGCAAAGCTGTTTTTCATATTATCAATAGCCTGCTCATTGATAGAATTCTTTTCTTTATTTCTTTCTATTGCATCAATACCGTAATCTCTTATTGCAGTAATAACTTCGCCGGAATTAAAAGCCTGTTTTGTTTTTTCATCGCCTACCATAAGAGTATTAACCTTGTATAATTCAGGCGTGGTTTCTACCATTTTGTTGTTAATTCTTGCCTGAATGCGGCCTAGAGCAGCATCTCTTACTTTTTTCTTGTTATTCGGCTCAACAAGTTTCATTTCTTCTAGAATATAATTTATTGTTTCCTGCGGATTTTTATCACCGGGAACAGTTTCTTTATAAATTGAGCTTACATGATACTTATAAAATTCCTGTTTAAACTTTTTAGTATCCTGCATTACAGCAGAATCAAACTTAGGGTCTTTAACCATTTGCTTAAAGCTTTCGCTAAGACGTTTAATAAGTCTGGTATTTGTATTTGTTGTACGACAAAATAATCCTGTAACAGCAAGTACAGCAGGCGCTACACCTATAATATAAGGCCCTGTCATACATTCTCTGCCTAATACTTCAAGCCCTTCCTGCATATTATAAGTTCCGGTAACTTCTTTATCTCTGTTAAATCCGGTTATAACACGCGGCAGCGTCATCCCGAGACCGTCTTGTATCAGGAAAGATATAAGATAGCCCTGTTTTTCAATCCATTGCATTGCAGTACCGGTTCCGCCCAAGATAGGCATAATCATAGAAGATTTAAAACCCGGATTTTGATTTTTTCTGATTTGCTGATGATTGTTCTGAGAGCCTATTTGGCCGTTGATTGCGCTAATTTTCAATATTATATCCCTACCCGACTAAAGTGTAACCTGTACACTATTATAATGATATATGCAAGTTATAACAAGATAGAGTATATACGATTGTTAGAAAAATTTACAAAAACTTTTTTAACCGCGAATTGTACTCCGCTCAAGAGCGCGTACGAATTTTGTAGGCAGGTTCTCTTTAGGGTTAATCGAACCTACTAAAATAGTCTTGCAGCCTAAAAGCTTACCTGCAAGAATATCCGTTAACGGGCGGTCTCCGACCATTACTGCACAGCACGGCTCTATTCCTACAGATGCTAAATATTCTCTCATTATTCTGGGGTTCGGCTTGTTTGCACGGCCTATCACCCTGCAAGGAGCTATTTTTGACGCGTTTTCTATATATTTTTCATTCTTGTTATTAGATATTATTGCAACTTCAAAATCTTTCAGGAATGTATTAAACCACTCTACTGTTTCAGGAAGAAAATCTGCGGATTTTGAGACCATTACCGTGCTGTCTAAATCAAACATTACACATTTTATTCCTTGAGATTTTAGTTCGGCAAAATCTATTTCATAAATACTTTTTAAATTATAATCAGGTTTCATTAACATTATTTTATCCCTACCGTTCTAGCAAGCGCATATTTATACTCTTTTGGTGCTCTGGTGAATTTTACCAGAAGCTCGTCATTTGTATTTGCAAGTTCTAAATCTTCATCTTTTAAATTTTTTATCTCCGTAACCTGAGTGACAAATTTTTCAGACGGAGAAATTATTTCTATATCCTCATTCTTATTAAATTTATTTTTAGTTTTAATTTTAAAATATTCTCCGTCGAAATCGTGGATTTCGCACAAAAAGTCTGCTCCGGCAAGTCCTTTAGATATATCATAGCTGTAACCGTCTTTGGGGTAGCCTTCGCCTAAGTAAAAACCTGTTGTGTAACCGCGGTTTCCTACTTTTAAAAGCTCCTGATAATATTCTTCCATATCCGCATCAGGATTTTTCATAACGGTATCAATTGCTTCTCTATAAGCTTTTGCGACAGCAGAAACATAATAAAGACTCTTAGTTCTCCCTTCAACCTTAAACGAGTCAATTCCGGCTTCTATCATTTCTTTAAGGTGCCGCACAAGACAAAGGTCTTTTGTACTCAAAATATGCGTGCCCTTTTCGTTCTCTTCAATCTCGTAATACTGTCCGGGGCGGGTTTCTTCTACAAGCTTGTAGCTCCACCTGCAAGGCTGCGAGCAGTTTCCTGAATTAGCTTTCCTTTCGCCGTCGGTCGTGTAGTCGCTAAGCAGGCATCTTCCGGAGAATGAAACACATTGTGCGCCGTGAATAAAACATTCCAATTCCATTTCAGGAACTTTTTCTTTAATCTCCGCAACATCTTTTATCGGGAGTTCTCTTGCTAAGATAGCTCTTGTTGCTCCGATATCCTGCCAGAACCTTACTGCTTCATAGTTTAAAATATTTGCCTGCGTGCTTACGTGAATATCCGTATCAGGCATATATTTTTTAGCCATACGCATAATCCCGACATCGCTTATAATCAAAGCATCCGGATTAGATTCGACAATTTTATCCATACAGCTTTCTAAAAGTTTTATATCGCTGTTAAAGGGGTAAATATTTAGTGTAAGGTAAGCTTTTGCGCCCATTTCTCTTGCGGTATCAATTGCATACTTCAAATTATCTAAAGTAATCAATTCCCCTTTGCGCATAGCTCTCAAACTAAAATCTACCACGCCTAAATACACAGCATCCGCGCCGTATTTAATGGCATACTTAAGTTTTTCAATATTACCTGCAGGCATTAATAATTCTGGTCTATTCATAATTTGATACTATCATAAACCAACTTCTATCTCAAATTTCCTGTTCCAAGGGTAAGTATATTTGATTGGTTCGGAAAATTTACAGTCAAAGATTTGGAAAAGTTCAGCTTCATAAGGTTTCATCAAAGCTTTAATATCGCAAGGCGACTCTATTTGCTCCCTGATATTTGCCTGATATGCCCAGTCATCAAGAAATCTTATAAGCTGCAGCTTTTTAAAGGCAAATTCATTATATTCTTTTGCACCCCATTTTACTTTTACCCCTGCAAGCAGACTGCCTAACGTATTTGCGCTTGTATTCCAGCCTGCGTAGCCGTAAAAATTCTTAAAATCCGTTTTTTCTAAAACCTGTTTAACAAAAGCATTATCCGCTCCGTTTGCAAACCTTACATCTGCTATACAATAAGGTTTATCGGGCGGAGTAAATGTTCTTGAATAAGGTTTTGTCTCCCAGCCCATCACAAGTTCGCCCTGCTTTTCAATAAAGTTATTAACAACAAGAACGATATCCGCCTCTTCTTTAGATTTTGCAAGTTTAAACCCGCCAAGTTCAATCTGGCCGAGTACGGATTTTTCAATTGATACATCTTCGTAATTAGAAATACAATTTTTATATTCAGGCTCGGTGAATTCGGGATAAATTGCAATCTCTTTTTCTATCGCGCGTGAAAGCAGAGAGAGCGGAATTTCATCTGCGCCGGTTTTTGTTCTTCCGCCAAGACGCTCCAGCTCTTTTGCTTCTTCAACGTTAAAACCGCATTCCGCACAATCGTCTTTAGAAAAAATCAGAGTATCAAATAAACCCTCTTTCTGCCATTCAAGATAAAGTTTATTTATTTCAAAATTCCTCTTTCTTGTATTTAAGTAATCCTTTATTATTTCATCAGGAATATCACTCTTATTTTTTCCGCCGGAGAAAGAGTATTCAAAAATCTTTTTACCCCAATCTTTCCAGTATTCTTTTTCTTCTTCGTTATAATTATTATTAGAAATCCGCATTATGCTTGAAAAGGCATAGACTTTTTTGTTTTTTAAAAGCGGTTTTAGTCTTGCAGTCCGTCCTTTTAACTCTTCAAAACTCTCTGTCCCTCTCCTTGAAGGAATGAGTCCTCCATAAGTTATAGTATCCAGAGATAAAATCATTGCATTAACATCTGATAAACTCTCAAGCCATGTAAAAAGATGTTCAATATCGGCTGTTTCTCTAAGTCCGCCAAGCCACTTTCTATCAGGAAGTATAAGCTCAATAGAAGAATCTATCGCACAGATATCATTTGCAAGACTATAACATACAGGACGATTATCTATAGGTAAAAATGCTATTTTCATTGTTTAATCGTAACATAAAATTCTTTATTGTTTTTGGATTTTTACTTGTTTATGTTAAATTTTGTAACAATACATTTAAAATCATTAAAGTTTTTGAGAATTTTGCCGTTAAAAGAAGATGTAAGATTAACAATATTAAGTTATATCCAATGTCACATAATACATATTGTGGTGCTACGCACGTAGAAGACTGGTCGACAGGCATTCCATCTAAAGACTACCAGATAATATTTGGCCTACAGGCCTGTCTCAATGTGCCCTAATGTAACATAATACCTATTGTGTTACATTAGGGGTAAAAGCAAGACAAGGAGCTAATCATGGACACAAAGACATATAAAAGAAATTATCTTCCACCCTAACCCTCCCCCGTGGAGAGGGGATGCGCGGAACTTGTTGGCTGGGCACAATAAATAACAAGGCGCACGCCGCGAACGTGATGCGTAAGCATCGATAGTGAGCGTAAAAGAGCCGGTTCACCGGCTTAGCCTCGGAGGTTAAGCGCCAAATTGCCCCAATGCCCGTCAGGGCATAGAAAACAGCCGCGTGTTTTCTCTTTCTTTTGCTCCTTTTCTTTCTCTTTTCTATCGCAAAAAAAGAGAAAGAAAAGGAGAGGATAAATATAAGGTTAAAAGCCAATATACAAAAGTAATAGAACCTTCAAAACAAAAAACCAATGTAACACAATAGGTATTATGTTACATAAAACGTAACACAAATTAGCCAATTTATAGAAATCAAATCAATAAAACATAAGAAAGGAGTACATTAATGGTAGATTTGAGTAAAGTTTCAGAAGCGGTCAGAAAATTTGTTGATGAGACTGCAAAGCTCGATGGAAGCAAAAAAGAAATTGATACCAGACAAGAGTATGACAAATTAGGAGAATATCTTTCCGGGAATCAAGAAAACAAGAATACACACGAAAAAGAATTCATTCAGAGCTTTATGATTGAATACGAAACAAAAACCAAAAAGCAAGAACTTGAGGCAGAAAAGAAAAAGATTGAAGAATCCACAACTGATAATGTCAAAGAAAGTGTCAAAAAAATTGCTAAACGCCTCTGTAATAAGAAAAAAATCGATGCAGATGAAGAAGCACAAGCCCTTGCTTTAATGCTTAGAAATACTAAAGGCGACTTGAATAAAGCCGATATTGAATACATAAAAAATATTCTGATTGAAAACGGATATAAATCGTATATTCCAAAAGAACAAAAACAACCTGAAGAAAATATCCCTAAAGAATCTCCTCAACCGGATGTCCGCAACCATTGGGAAACTGGAGAAAAGGTATTTAAAAAACTATACTATCGTAATACATGGCAAGGTGTAGTTGAAAAGCTTTTTCCGGATTTAATTGAAGAGGGTTACTCAAAAAGAGAGCTTATAACTGCATTTAAGATCTATTTGGCTCAAGGAAATGTTGAAACTTTATATAAGCTAAAAACCAGTGCTGAAATATCACCTGAAAAACTAGTAAAAAAACTAGCTAGAATACCAACACGTGATGAAATGATTAAAATTTTAGAAAAATGATCGATTCTCAGAAAACTCTAGGTTTTGTATGATGGAGTTTTTTGTCTAACATTTTAAAAAGTTATATTTTACCAAAGATATTATTTGTATTATGTAGCATAAAACATAACACAAATTAGCCAATTTATAGAAATCAAATCAATAACACACAAGAAAGGAGTACATTTATGGTAGATTTGAGTAAAGTTTCAGAAGCAGTCAGAAAATTTGTTGCAGAGACTGCAAAGCTCGATGGGAGCAAAAAAGAAATTGATACCAGGCAAGAGTATGATAAGTTGGGAGAATATCTTGCCGGTAATCAAGAAAACATGAGTACGCACGAAAAAGAATTCATTCAAGGCTTTATGATTGAATACGAAACAAAAGCCCAAAAGAAAGAACTTGAGGCAGAAAAGAAAAAGATTGAAGAATCTACAACAGATAACGTCAAAGAAAGTGTCAAAAAAATTGCCAAACGCCTAAGTAATAAGAAAAAAATTGATGCTGACGAAGAAGCTCAGGCTCTTGCTTTAATGCTTAGAAATACCAAAGGCGATTTAAATAAAGCAGATATTGAATACATCAAAAATATTTTGATTGAAAATGGATATGAGTCATATATTCCAAACGAACAAGAGCCAGTAGAAACTACCCCTAAAGAACCTCCTCAACCGGAAGAAAAGAGTCCGCAGGATGCAAGGAAGGGAAATTCTTCGGAGGAGCCTGCTCCGGCACAGGGAGGCAATACACCAAGAGAAACAGCAAAGCCTGCTCCGGCGCAAGAAGGTGAGAGTCCGAAAGATACCCCAAGAACAGACATTGCACCCAAGAACCCGGGTAAAACAAAACCTAAATCAAAAATTAGACCGGATAAACCGGAACCTGACAAAAAAGTCGATCCGGAAAAAACGCTGCCAGATCAGAAACAACCTGAGTCAAATATAGCTCCGGAAATGCAGCCCGACCAACCTCAAGAACCCACTACCACGAATAAACCTCTTCCGCACGTTACCGAGGGCGGAAGAAATAAAGGCCTAAAACTAGCAAATATGGTTATTGGTGAAATAAACTCGAATTATGCTGACAATAAAAAGATAAAAGCCTGTTTAAGGTGTGTTGATACAGACTCTGCCCATACTTTTATCGGACAGTTTGCAAATAAGATTAGAGGTGGACTTAACCAAGAAGTCTTTTCAATAAGTGATTTATTTAACAAAATTGACTACAGTGACACTTTGTATGTAATGAAAGCGTTACTAGAGCAGGCAAAAAATATGGGCTTAGAATCAAATGCTGCATATAAAGCTCTTGAATCAGAAATAAAATATGGCGAAGAAGCTTTCAATAGGGGAACAGAAGTTGACCCTAAAGAAAGAACTCAAAGAAAAGCTGATGGCATTGTAAATTGGCTGTATAATGAAATGAGCAGAACATTGGCTAGTGCAGGAAATTAAAATAACAAATGGGGCGATTCATTCTGAATCGCCCCATTTTGTTTATTACTTAATATTATTCTTGCTTAAACTTGCTTTCAAACCTTGAGCTAAATCGTGGCGTCCGCTTTTTTCATAAATTGCAGTCATTGATTCTAAGAACTTTAAGTTATCGATATTAGGATTTGACTGGTTAACAGGCGCAGTATTTACAGGAGTTGTATTCTTTCTTACCTGCGGCTGTACAGCTGTTTGAACAGATGGTCGCTCCGGCATAGGCTGTGTTTGAACAGCTTGATTATAAGACGGATTTACATAATTTCTTAAGCGCGGGTTATGAATAGGAGCTTCTGTTTCATACGGATTTCTGTTTTCTCTCTGATAAGCATTTAGCCCGTAATTTACTGTTGTAAATGGTTTTTCTACATTTACGTAAGATGTCCCTATAGGCTGAGTACCTCTGTACATTTCAATTTCACGTTCATTCAGACTCTGGCTTAAACCAATCTTCATATCCGGTTCTTTGCGCTTGAACAGTCTGATTACTGCAAATACTAAAAGCCCTATTAAACCAAACGAAAAAGCTTTATTTGCCGTATCAGAAACAGTATCTTCATCAACAGTTTCTCTTATTCCTTCAACAGCAGAAGAATTCTTAAGTCTGTTAAATAAATTTGAAGTCTTAGCAGGTGTCATATCTTCTTTATAAATCGGGGCATAGCTTTCAACAGGGTTGCTTAGATGAACTTTTTGTTCTGATTTAGCAGGCATTACCGGTGCTAAAGAATCAAACGAAACACTGGCTCCCTGTGCATTTTCTGCCTGAAAGAAAATGCTTATACCGTTTCCTGCAGGCTCAACCATTACGGTATCAACATTTGATACGTTGTTATAGACAGTATTTAATGTTTTAGATGCTCTTATATCTTTTAAATCCAATGTAATCTGGTTTGGAGCTTTAACTGTCTTTTTAACATCAACAGCTTTATCAGATACCAAAACAATATTATAAGTGTCCTTAACCGGAACAATTTCAATTGTCTGCAAAACGTTTTCTTCTGCACTGACTGACAATATTGATACAAACATGCCTAAAAACAACAATATTTTCTTCATAATTAATATACTCTCTCTCCCTTGATTACAGTGTAGCTTATAGTCATGCCCATGCCATCAATCAAGGGGTTAAAATTTGGGGTAAACATATATAGACCATTTGGTCTATGGTCAAATATTTTTTTCTAAAAATTCTGTAAAATCCTCAACCTTATATTTTGCAAAAGAATAAAATCTAAGCGCAGCCTCGCATCCTAGACAGGAGGTTAGAACGGTTTTTGCGCCGGAGTTTACAATATTATTGAACTTAGATTGAAAAATTTTTGACATAATTTTGTACTCATTAAATTTTGAAATCCCGTTCAGACCGCAGCATTTATCATAGTCCTGCATTTCTATATATTCAAGGTTTTCTGTATTATCTAAAATCCATTTAATATCTTCATAATTATCAATATTACAGGGTTTATGGAATGTAACTTTTTTATATTTTTTAAGCTTTAAATTTAGCTTATTTTCCCGGATATATTCAAATATATTCTTAACGCTGATTTCATCAGAAAAGCCCTTAATTGTTTTTTCACAGCTTGCACAGGTCGTAACCACATCCTTAATCCCGTATTTTTGTATTACTTCAAGATAATTTTCTTTAAATTTACAAAAATTATCCATATCTCCTCTGACATAAAAAGGAATTCCGCAGCATTTGAAATCAGGAGTTATAACTTCTATATTGCAGGAATTAAGAAGTTTAACCACAGCTCTATTCCCTTTTATCCTACCGGAACAGCCTCCGAAATATATAACTTTTTTCTCAAATTTTTTACTTTTGATATTTCGGGAAAAATTTTTTAAGACATTTACCCCCAGAGAGAAAATAAAGTTTTTTTGTATAAAAGAAATTAATTTTTCCCTGACGCTATTCTTAAAATATTCGGCTTTTGCAGAAGCTATAATGTCCACAACATCAATATCGCTCGGACAGAATTTAGTACAAGCCCCGCATTTTAAGCACAAATCCAAATAGCGGTTTAATTTGCGTGACATTTTTAAATCGCCCCGAATTAAACCTTTTAGCATAATAAACATTCCGCGCGATACCGTGCAGTCATTACCCGTTATTTTATATACAGGGCAGACAGACTGGCATAACCCGCATTTTGAACAGGAATGTATTTCTTCTCTATACTCCGCCAAGTGCTTCATATTTAGTATTTTATCACGAAAGCGGGGATATAACTATACATTTCCGCCTGTTTATCTTATACTGATGGATAAATAGAATATGTGAGGATAAAAGATGTTAAAAGATTTTTTTCTAAAAGAAGTTGAAAATGGTATAAAAAAAGCTGTTTTGACAAACAAACTCGGACAGATGAGCGAAAACGACAAATATTCTTTAATGATAGAAAAGCCTAAAAACCCAGATTTTGGTGATTTTGCAGTAAATGTCTCATCTCTTGCAAGAGCGGCAAAAATTGCACCGCCAATGATTGCACAGACTATTGTTGAAAACTTAGTTCCCCAAAACTATACAGTAACAGTTGTCGGCGGGTTTATTAACTTCAAAGTAGAAAATTCTCTTTTAGCAAATACTGTAGAAGAAATTCTCACTAAAAAAGAAAACTACGGCCGTCCTGAAAAAATAGAAAAAGAAAAAATCCTGCTTGAATATGTTTCTGCTAACCCTACCGGCCCTTTTCATATAGGACACGGGCGTTGGGCAGCTATGGGGAGTGCTCTGGCAAACCTTTTAAAATTCTACGGACATGAAGTTTATCAGGAATTTTATATAAATGATGCAGGAAGTCAGATACAAAAACTCGGGAATTCTCTAAAGATAAGAATTAAGCAGGAACTGGGTGAAGATATAGATTTCCCGACAGATGAGGCTGAAAGAAAAAATTATTATCCGGGTGATTATTTAATACCGGTTGCAAAGAAATTTTTAGCTGAACATGAACCGACAGAGGATATTCAGATACTTTCAGATTTTGCCAAAAAAGAAATGGAAGAGTGCCAGAAAAAACTTTTAGAAGAATTCAGGGTTCATTTTGATAACTTTTATTCAGAACTCGATTTACATAAGTCAGGCAAAGTTGAAGAAAGCTATAGAGAACTTATGGCAAAAGGTATGCTTTATGAGCGCGACGGCGCAATGTGGTTTAAGTCATCTGAATTCGGCGATGATCAGGACAGGGTTATCAAAAAAGCTGACGGTTCAAATACATATCTTACAGCGGATATAGCATACCATATTGATAAATTAAGAAGAGGCTATGACAGGCTAATTAATATCTGGGGAGCAGACCACCACGGTTATGTAGCCCGCGTAAGAGCATCTATTGAAGCTCTCGGCTATAATCCTGATAAGCTTGAAGTTCTATTAGGCCAGCTTGTAAATCTGGTTGTCAACGGAGAAGAAGTCCGGATGGGCAAACGTAAGAATATGGTTACATTAGATGACTTAATAGAAGAAGTCGGAATTGATGCAACACGTTATTGGATGGAGATGCGGAATATTGATATGACGCTTGATTTCGATATTGAGCTTGCCAAGCGCTCCACTGATGAAAATCCTGTATTCTATGTTCAAT
>CALVEE010000064.1 GCA_944326495.1 Candidatus Gastranaerophilales bacterium
GGATTCCTAAGGTTGTAATTTTCTTGACAGCTGACGCTTTCGGCGTACTTCCTCCAATTTCAAGATTGGATAAGAACGCTGCGATGTACCATTTTGTAACAGGGTTTACTTCTAAATTAGCAGGAACAGAAAGAGGCGTAACAGAGCCGCAACCGACTTTCTCAACGTTGTTCGGCGAACCTTTTATGCCGATGGATGCGTCTGTTTACGCAAAAATGCTCGGTGAAAAATTGGATAAATACGGAACAAAGGTTTATCTTGTAAACACCGGCTGGGCAGGTGGAAGCGCAGCTTCCGGCGCTAAGCGTATGAAATTAAGCTACACAAGAGCTATGGTAACTGCTGCTTTGAATGGTTCGTTTGATAATATCCAATTCAAACACCACGATGTGTTCAATGTGGATTATCCGACCTCTTGTCCTAATGTACCCGATGAAATGCTTGATGCAAGAGGTATGTGGGCTGATAAGAACGCTTATGACGAGGCAGCTAACAAGTTAGCTCAAATGTTTGCAGACAATTTTGCTGCTAAATACCCAAATATGCCGGCAGAAATAGTTAAAGCAGGTCCGAGAGCGGTTGCTAAGGTATAAAAATATAATAAATATTATATGTTAAAATGAGGGTGACATTTTAGTCACCCTCGTTAATTTATTATACAACTGTCCTATTGTTTAGAAGGTCTGCTCTAGTTTACATAACCAAATAAAAACAGAAAGTACTAAACCCTCTCCCTACGGGAGAGGAGCAGCCGTGTTTGAGGCTGTGCCGAAAACTACGGATGCGGTGAGGGGGTGATTCTTGTATGGAAAAGTAAAATTTAACCCGTAATGTAGGAAATAAGTTAATGTCAGGCAATGCCTGACCTACTATTGAAAGCTTGGCGCAACTCCCTCCCTTTTGAGGGAGCGGATTTGCGGATGGACGGTAGTCCGGATAGCGAACAGACTGAACCGACTAAGCCGTGAGGCTTAAAGGAGAAGCTCTGTGAGCGCGAAGCAAATCCAAGACAGGGCTGGGGTGGGTGCTGGTTAAAGTTATTGTTAAGAAGGTATGCTCAGCTGACACCCTGACGTGACTGCCCCCTCACCAAGAATTTCTAATACTCAACTGGCGTTTCGTATTGAAATTCTATCCTCTCCCGCAGGGCGAGGAAGCGTGTAAGCCTCGATTTTATTTGATAAAGTTGGTTGGACATACTTGCTAAACATTAACTTATTGTCAGGCACTGTCTGACCTACGATTGCTTAGGTATAATAAATCAAAATGTATAAAAACCGGCTAAATCATTATGGTTTAGCCGGTTTTGGTTTATTATGACAAACCAAACGAGGGATTTTTTATTGAATCTTGTTTGTCCTTAATATCTTCTTTCTGTCTGTCCGGTTTTACTTCATCAATAGCTTCTTGACGCATTTTTTCCAAATCTTCTTGAACATCTATTACTGTAAAGAAATCAACAACTTTTTGATAAATATTAGGGCAGGATGATTTAACTTTATCCATAAAACTGTTTCTTTCATCGCCTGTTAAAATCCCATCTGCTTTCTTTTCACCTTTTTCATTTTTTGTGTCGCATTCTTTAAAAATACTTTCCAATTTCTGAGAGTCTTTTGGACTGAATTCTACTCCCTGCTCCTTGAAAAAAGTCTGCATGCCGTTAATACTAAAATTAATGTTGTTAAAATCTTGAACCATAAATTCACTCCTTTGTTTTGTACAACCAATTTCATTAACGGCATATTTTAAAAAAACTTTAGGATATGTTAAGAAATTGTTACAAAATATCTAAAGGATCCACATCTATTGCGAGTTTTATGTCTTTGGGAAGTGTAATCTTATCCAGGAATTTTGAGACAAAATCGTGTCCTTTTTGTGAAAGCTTATTTTTGATTAGGATTTGGAAACGGTAAAAGCCGTGAAGTTTCTCAATTACGCACGGAGTAGGGCCTAAGGTTTCTAAGTATTCGCCAAACCCGAACTTATCGGTCATTGTATTGAGCCTTAGAGCAATCTCCATTGCGGATTTTTCTGCCCTGAAATTATTTTGAGAGGATAAAATAAGCCTTATTATCTGGCTGAATGGCGGATAATCAAATTCCTGACGCGCTTTTATTTCTGTTTCAAAAAACTTCTCATAATTCTGGGATTTTGCTGTCTGGAATGCGTAATAATCGGGATTGTAAGTCTGGAACAGCACTTTACCTTTAAATTCTCCTCTTCCGGCACGCCCTGCTACCTGTGTCAGGAGCTGAAAGCCGCGTTCAGAAGCTCTGAAATCGGGAATACTAAAACCGGAATCAGCGCTTAATACCCCGACTAGCGTAACGTTTGGATTATCCAGCCCTTTTGCAATCATTTGTGTTCCTACAAGAATATCTATTTCACCTTTTTGGAATTTGTTTAAAAGCTCAACGTGAGCGTTTTTCCGGGTTAAAATATCGCTGTCTATTCTCTCTGTGCGGGCTTCGGGGTACAATTCTTTGATTAAAACTTCAATCTTCTGCGTGCCGACTCCGGATGTTGAAAGAGCATCGCTTCCGCAGGCAGGACAATAGTCAGGGAAACTCATTTCGCGGTTACAGTAGTGGCATTTGAGTTTTTTTATACTTGCATGCCAAATCATTGGAATAGAGCAGTCCGGACACTCTATAACCGTTCCGCAGGCTTTGCACTGGGTATATGTTGAATACCCGCGCCTGTTCATTAGTAATATAACCTGCTGCTTGCGCTCAAGCGTTTCTGTAATCTCTGTCTGCAAAGGTTTTGATATAATTCCCCTATAAGCTGCTTTTCCGTATTCCTGCATATTTATTACCTGCGGGATGGCAAGCGGAGAATTGTTAAACCGATGTTTCATCTCAAAAAGATTATTGTTATTTGCTGCGTAATAGTAAGTTGAAACATCCGGAGTTGCCGAACCTAGAAGCAAGGGGGCTTGATGAAATTGCGCAAGGCGCCTCGCTACGACGCGCGCGTCGTAGCGAGGCGCCGGGTTAGTTTGTTTGTAAGCCCCTTCATGCTCTTCATCTATTATAATTAAACCAATATT
>CALVEE010000065.1 GCA_944326495.1 Candidatus Gastranaerophilales bacterium
TCGTTACCTGTGTAAGAGATGTTGTATTTGATACAAGTACGGCAATTGTAGGAGAAATCGGGCTTTCAGGAGAAATCAGAGCCGTTAATAATATTGAAAAAAGAATAAATGAGGCTCAAAAACTCGGGTTTAAAAGAATTATTATCCCTGCATCAAATGAAATTCAAGAAGAATTTAAGGGAATTGAAGTAATTAAAGTTAAACGAATTCTCGAAGCAATAACCCGCGGAGTAAAGGGATAGGAATTTTGTGAATAAGAAAGAAACAAATATGGAAGAAAACAAAATCGGATTTATTGATAAATATTATAAGATAATCCTTATTTTAATCTTTCTGGCTGGAATTCTTATACGTTCTTATTTGTATATTTGTAATCAATCTTTATGGCTTGATGAAGCGAGTCTTGCAATAAATGTTGTCAATGAACCTTATAAAAATCTTTTTGAAGGATTAAAATTACTGCAGGCATGCCCGCCGGGATTTACAGTGTTTGCAAAATTTTTAATTGATATTGTTCATACACAAAATCTTTATATAAGAGACTTAATATTAAGATTTATTCCTTTTAGCTCAGGAATATTATCGATTTTTGCATTTTTTTATCTTGTAAAATTAGTATTTAATCATAATAAAAAAGCTGTCTTAACTGCAACAACTTTTTTTACTCTAACTCCGGCTGCCATTATATATTCTGTACAATTTAAACAGTATTCTCTTGAATTATTTATCGCAACAATTTTATTAATTATCTTCTATAAAATGCTTATCTTGAATAAAAATAAAAAATATTATTCTGTTATAATCGCAATTGCACCGTGGTTTTCGTACTCTTCTTTTTTTATAATCTTTGCAGGATTGATAGCTTTATTTTTTTTAAATAAAAAAAAATTTTTATTTACATTTTTTCTTTTTATAATTAGTAGTCTGGCATATTATTTTATAAGTTTGAAATCTGTATTTGAACTTAATTATTCAGGAATGGACGCATATTGGAGTATGGCATATTCTTTTCTGGAAATTTCTCATCCTACCAGATTATTCTACAGAATTGGTGATTTATTTACAATGTACAAAATTCCTGCTTTAATAACAGGAATAATATGTTCATTTACTTTGTTATATTATCTTGTATCTAAAGAGCATAAATATTTGGAGAAAATAATATTTGTTCTACCAGTAATCTTTACTATTTTCGCATCTATATTTCATAAATATCCTTTTTGTTGCCGTTTAATATTATTTTTATTACCTTTGCTTATCTTAACAATTACTGATTACAAAATAAAAGGCGCCGTAGTATTAAAAACTGTTATTGCATTAATTATTGCCGTCTCTATGATATCTTATAAACCTGATGCAAAGGAATATTGCTATGCCTATGGCAGATACTCTGTAGAATATGTAAAACAACATATTAAACAAAATGAAACAATTATTTTAGATGATATGAGGGCAGAATATGTATTATATTTAAAAAATTATAATAAAGATAATATAGTTGTATTACCAATATCCTGTCTTTTTATTAACATAGAGAAATGCTCAGCTCTTGTAAAAGCATTACCTCGTGGACATTATTATTTTTTATCATCTTCATACTATGCAAAAGAAATTGCAGAGGAGGCAGGTTTAAAACCTATTGAATTGGATTTGGGATTTAAACCGAAAAAATGCAAAGCCGTTTATTTTGAGAAAAATTAGGAGAATAATATATGGTAATTGATGCGCATGTTCATATCGGAAAAGCTTTCTGGGGTGATTTTTCACCGGAGTTTTTATTAAGTATTATCGGAGAGAATATCGGAATTTGTTCTAACCTTGAAGCTATCGACAGTTATACGGGTAAAGATGAACTGCAGGCGAATATGGATATGCTGAAAGCTGCGCAAAAATACCGTCAGATAAAACCGCTTATCGTATGTCAGGCTGAAAGAACAAGAGATAATCATGTCGTGAAATATCTTTTAAGAGAATATTCCGACATTGTCGGGTTAAAATTTCATCCTGAGTTTACTAAACTTCCCGCAGCTTCCGAAAAGTATGATAAATATCTGGAACTTGCAAGAGAATTTAAAAAGCCCTGCCTGTATCATTCAGGTCATATCAAATCTAAATATTCTTCTCCGCTTTTAATATATGAAAAAGCAAAACAATTTCCAGATGTTCCGATAATCCTCGGACATCTTTCAACAAGTCCTGCGGAACTCCAAAAAATAGCAATAGATATCATTGTAGAATCTATCGAAAAAGAAACAGCAACTTTATATGCTGATTTGTCCTGGGTGAGTGTGGACACTGCAATTAATCTTATTGAAAAACTAAAAAATACATCCAAAGGTGATTTTACAAACCGCATAATGTGGGCATCCGATGCGCCTGTAGGCGGTGAAATCAACCAGAGAAAAGAACTTTACGACAGAAATCTTAATCTTTTTAAAGTAAAAATTCTTGAACATTTTAAAGATGAAGATTTATTGAATAAGCTTCTTTACAAAAACGCAAGGGAACTTTTCAATTTCTAAATTCGGGTTTTATTTTTACCGGCTTTAGCTCTTTTCTTGCGTCTCATCAGGTCAACAAAAGCCTCAAGCCTTGTTATATAACCTGCTTTCCCTGTCTGCTCGTCCATAACAAGCGTTAAAAGCGGGATTTCATGTTCGCCCCTCATTGTAGGGAATATATTTTGTGACATAATTTCCGGCATGCAGGTGAAAGGCGAGATATGAATAATGCCGTCTTTCCCGTGTTCGTCTGCAAATACTACATCAGAGACACACTCCAGCGCATCACCGCCGATATCACGCATAAGATAAGGCTTTGCCATTCTCTCTGCTCTTTGAAGGTGGGTCTCAGGCGGACGGAAAGCTTTCGGGATAATTGCGTCTTTTAAGAAACTACCTACAGTTAAGCTTCTTCTGGTCTCAACTCCCATTTTTCCGAGCTCACGTTCAATATTCTGGTTAGAGAATTCGTCATTTACAAGGAAAATTTCACCTGTAATATCCACACGCATAACTTCGCGGTTTGGATCTATTTCAGTTTTTTCGATTTCTTTTAAAGCTAATTCATACGCTTTATGCAGTTCTCTTGTAGAATCAGCTTTATCTATTAATCTCAAAGCTTTTTTATAATTTTTTTCAGCATCACCGAATTTGATTTCTCTTGCGCGGTAATAAGATAGAGCTCTGTCTAAATCATCTATTGCAAAGATTTTCCGCATAGTAATATTTATTGCCCTAAGTATTAATATAGGATCATTTTTGCCGGAAATATCTTTCAGGAATTTATAGAGCCCCTTAATTCCGTCATACAAAGATAGTTCAATATAATTAGCTTTATAGCCTAAATCCTTAAGTGTATTATGGATATTTGTACCATACTCTCCGAGCCTGCAAATCCCGGGAGAAGTAATCATTGCAACATAATCAGCTCCGCCCTCGATTGCTTCAATAAAGTTGCCTAAGATAAGTTTATAAGGAAGGCATACTGCTTCGGGAGAATTTTTTGTTCCGTATGATAAGGTCTTTTTATTGGTATACGGCGGAATATACGGTTCTACACCTATTTTCCTTAGTCCTGCCGACCAGGCGATTGAAATTGAACCCATATGCGGGAATGCTACTTTAATTTTTTTTCCTTTTGCCATTTTATATTTCTCCCTACCCTGTTATTATATCACAAGATTTTTTGGTATAATAAATTCTGATGAAAAGAATTGTTCAGTTATCAAAAAATGTTATAAACCAGATTGCAGCAGGAGAAGTTATAGAAAGACCCTATTCTGTAGTAAAGGAGCTTGTAGAAAATTCTATTGATGCAGGGGCTTCCAGAATAAGTATAGAAATATCTAATGACTGTAGAAATATACGCGTTGCAGACAATGGTTCGGGAATTCATCCGGATGATATTATGCTAGCGTTTTCAAAGCATGCTACAAGCAAAATTTCTTCCGGCGAAGATTTATATGCCGTTAAAACTATGGGGTTTAGAGGTGAAGCTTTAGCCAGTATTATTTCGATTTCAAAGCTTACCTGTATTACAAGAACAGCGGATTTTGATTACGGAACAAAAGTTGAGTGTGAGAATTCCGAAGTAAAAAAAGCACAGACCGGATGCGCAGTCGGAACAATAATGGAAATTCGGGATTTATTCTATAATCTTCCTGCAAGGCTTAAGTTTTTGAAATCTTCAAAGACAGAGTTTGCTTATATAAACGAACTTATCCAATCACTTGCGCTTATTCATCCGGAGGTTTCTTTTGAACTCAAGAATAACGGAAAAACTGTCTTGAAAACGACAGGGCAGAATAATCCGGAGCAGGTAATAAAAGAAGTTTTCAGTGAAGATATAGTTTCGCATCTTAAGCCGGTATTGAAAACCGATAAGCTTTCCGGACTTAAAATATCAGGTTTTGTAAGTACTCCGGATTATACCCGCTCCAGCAAAAAAGACTATTACACGTATGTTAATTTCAGAATGGTAAAATGTCCGATTTTTCACAAATCTATTGATACAGCTTATAAAAATCTTATCGGTTCAAGGTATCCTTTTGTTATTCTGAATTTAGAAATCCCGCCTGAAGATGTGGATGTTAATGTTCATCCGACTAAAAAAGAAGTACGGTATAAAAACCCTAACCAGATTTTTAATTTTATTCATTCATCAATAGACATGGCGTTAACGGATACAATTGAAAAAGAGCCTGCAGCTGTGATTTCATCTCCGGAAGCTGTTGAAGAAAAACAATTAAAACCGAGTTTTGACTTTACCCCCAAAGATGATATTTTTGTAGAAGAAGGCGCTACAATTAAAGATTTTTTACTCCAAAAAGAAGAAACGAGAACCGCGGTAATAAAAGAATTCCCCAAACGCGAGGCAGTGATTTCCGAACAGAGAAAATTTATTGAAGAAAAAATTCCGGAAAAGGAAGAAATGATAATCGGCCAGTACCGCAAAACTTATATTTTAATTGAGCGTGAAGAAGGGTTAGAGATTGTTGACCAGCATATTGCGGACGAAAGATATATTTATGAAAAACTAAAAAAATCTAAAAATATCGACTGCCAGCTTTTGTTTATTTCTGATGTAATAGAAGTTTCGCCTACTGACAGGGAACTTTTGGAAAATAACAGGGATAAACTTGCAAAATTCGGTTACGAAATAGAGTTCATGTCGGATAATGAAGTTATATTCAAAAAAGTTCCGCAGCTCATATCAAAAGTTTCTCCTAAGGAAATATTAGCCGATATCTTATCAAGTATTTCCTCTGACATTGATAATATAGAGGAGCAAATCATTATTACAACATCCTGCAAGGCTGCTGTAAAAGCAAATACATATCTAAATAATTTTCAAATGCAGGAGATAATTAGGAATTGGCGTAAATGCGAAAAACCATTCACCTGTCCTCACGGACGCCCGATTTCTAAGATTATTGAACATAAAGATATTGCTAAGTTTTTCCAGAGAAATAAATAATGTAACAAAATCGTAACATTTCAGATAATTTTAGGCAATTTTGTGCTTTGATGTGTTTTATATCGGGTATAAGAATGTTAGTGAAAAAGTATTTATAGAAAGCAGGTATGTGTATGGAACCAATTAACAATGCAGGAACAGTAAATTATGCAATGACAGTACCACAGAATAACCAGCCGCAGGTACAGGAAGATTACTCTTCAATGCCGATGGTTTATGACCCGGCAATGGAAGAAAAATCGCAGGCAGCTTCAAGTAAAACAGGGTTGGTGGCGCTTGCAACATTAGCTCTGGCAGGTATCGCATTATACGGCGGATACAAATGGGGTAAAAACAAGGCTTTAAAAGATGGCGCAAAAGAGCTTACAGATGATGCAAAGAAAGCGTTTGAAGATCAGATTGCAAAATTAAAAGATGAAAAGGAAAAACTTCAGAAATGTAATGAAGAAGCCGGAAAAATTGCGGAAGAGAAAACATTCTTAAACCCTGGTTTAGAGGCTCGTTGCAAGAGAATTAAAAAAGCTTTAACTCCTGATGCCGACGATGCTAAAAAAGCAGCAGACGAAGTTAAGGATAAAGCTGATGATGCTGCTAAAGCAGCAGAAGAAACAGCTTCAAAAGAATAATTGGTTTCATATTTGATAAAAAAGACGGATTATTTAATCCGTCTTTTTTATATTGAAAATTTTATCTTATATCAGAAGATTAAAACGGCTTTTGTTAGGGTCGATTGGGCATAATTGCCCAATCGACCCTAACAAAATAAAATATATTTTTTCTCAACTTCTCAGTTCTAAAAAATCAAAGCTTGCAACACTCCTCGCCCTGCGGGAGCGGATTTGCGGACGGACGACTCGAACGTCAGTGAGTTAGTCCGGATAGCGAACAGACTGAACCGGCTAAGCCGTGAGGCTTAAAGGTGAAGCTCTGTGAGCGTGGAGCAAATCCAAGACAGAGGATAGAATTTCAATACGAAACGCCAGTTGAGTATTAGAAATTCTTGGTGAGGGGGCAACCCCGTAAGGGGTTTTGTCAGCTGGGCATACCTTCTTGACAATAACTTTAACCAGCACCCACCCCAGCCCTCCCTCAAAAGGGAGGGAGTTGTGCCAAGCTTTCAATAGTAGGTCAGGCATTGCCTGACATTAACCTTATAATTATATTATCTAAACGAACTGCTCTTTTAAAATTCACTTTATAATTTTTTATTTACCCCTACGAGCAGCCCCTCACCGCATCCGTAGTTTTCGGCTCCCGCCTCAAACACGGCTGCTCCTCTCCCGTAGGGAGAGGCTATGACAAAACTTTGAAATTCGAGTGAGGGGGCTTTTTTATATCCTGATATTATTAAATATTTCGCAAATGTAAATATATGCTAGTATATAGCTCTTGTTTTTAAAATTGTTTTGGACAATTGTGCCTTCAGAAAGAGAAGGAAAGTTCGCAGCTCGTAGTTATACACGGAAATTTTAATAATTGTCTTTTCACTCTTCACTTTTAAGATTTTTGGTGTAAAATAAAAAGGTAAATTAATAATTTAATCGGATGTGTATATATGACAATACAAGAATGGTTTGATAAGAGGCGTGAAGCGCAAATTGAAAGACGCGCTAAAGAAATGAAAGGCATTGATCCTGAGACTCCGGAATTGTGGGCAAAATGCGTACACTGCAACTCCCAGATACTCAAAAGCGAACTTGAAGATAATTTGATGGTATGCCCGCATTGTGATTATCATTTTAGAATAAATGCTAAAACTAGAATTAAGCAGTTGTTTGATGAGGGAAGTTTTGAAGAAATGTTCAAAAACGTTCTTCCCTGTGACCCTTTAAATTTCATCGACACAGAACCTTATTCAGAACGCTTAAAGAGAGCTCACGAAAAAACAGGGCTTGATGAAGCTGTAATTACCGGTGTCGGTAATATTATGGGGCATAAAATTGCAGCTGCAGTAATGGATTTTGACTATATGGGCGGTTCAATGGGAAGCGTTGTGGGCGAAAAAGTTACACGTATTATGGAAAAAGCACTTGAACTTAAGCTCCCGATGCTTGCAATAACCTCGTCCGGCGGTGCCAGAATGCAGGAGAGCGCTTTGAGTCTTATGCAGATGGCTAAGACCTCCTGCGCAGTCGGAAGATTAGATGAAGCAGGATTGTTATATATTAACCTGCTTACTGAACCCACATTCGGCGGAATTACAGCGAGTTTCGGAACCTTAGGCGATATCATAATCGCAGAACAAGGAGCCAGAATAGGTTTTGCCGGCAGAAGGGTAATTGAACAAACTATAAGACAAAAACTTCCGGATGATTTCCAGACCGCAGAATATCTGCTGAAATTCGGTCAGGTGGATATAGTATCTAAGAGGAAGAATTTGAGGAAAACACTCGCTAATATTTTAGATATGCACGGAGTATAAAAAGATATGGCAACAGTTTTAGACTTTGAAAAACCAATCGTTGAAATACAAAAGAAAATAGATGAATTGAAAAAAATGAGCGAAGAATCCGGTATGGATTTAGACAGCCAAATAGAAAACTTTGAACGTCGGGCTCAAGATTATAAAAAGGAGTTGTATTCAAAATTGAAACCATCACAGAAACTACAAATCGCAAGACATCCTGAAAACCCAAAGTCCCTAGCTTATGTTAACTTTATGTGTGATGAATTCATAGAACTTCACGGCGATAGAGCAGGAATGGATGATAGAGCGATTATCGGCGGACTTGCAAAAATTAATGGACGTCCGGTTAT
>CALVEE010000066.1 GCA_944326495.1 Candidatus Gastranaerophilales bacterium
TAGTCTTTTGTATATTTTTTAAGAGTAATTTTAAAAAAGTAAAGGGATAGATAATAAGACACAATTGTCCGGTAAAAATTTTGCTTATTGACAATATGCCCCCTCCCTATTGAGGGAACGGATTTGCGGACGGACGGGAGTCCGGATAGCGAACAGACTGAACCGGCTAAGCCGTGAGGCTTAAAGGGGAAGCTCTGTGAGCGTGGAGCAAATCCAAGACAGGGCTGGGGTGGGTGATAATTAAGATTTATGCGTTTATAGAAAATAATTTCTACTATATATTTATAAAATTCGTACGTTTGGTTTCGGTCTCCTATTTTTTCTAATTTCTCCCTAACGGGCTGGCACCCATCCTAACCTTGCCTCCAGGGAAGGAACGCTACGAGCTTGGCGTAACTCCCTCCCTAATCAGGGAGGGTTGGGGTGAGTGATAATTAAGATTTATGAGTTTATAGAAAATAATTTCTAATATATGTTTATAAAATTCGTACGTTTGGTTTCGGTCTCCTATTTTTATAATTTCTCCCTTACGGGCTGGCACCCATCCTAACCTTCCCTTGGATTTGCTCCACGCTCACAGAGCTTCACCTTTAAGCCTCACGGCTTAGTCGGCTCAGTCTGTTCGCTATCCGGACTTACGTCCGTCCGCAAATCCGCTCCCTCAAGGGAAGGAACGCTACAAGCTTGGCGTAACTCCCTCCCTAATGAGGGAGGGCTGGGGTGGGTGCTGATTAAGATTTATGCGTTTATAGAAAATAATTTCTAATATATGTTTATAAAATACGAACGTTTGGTTTTGGCCTCCTATTTTTTATAATTTCTCCCTAACGGGCTGGCACCCATCCTAACCTTCCCTCACTAGGGAAGGAACGCTATACACTTGGCGCTGACTCCCTCCCTTTTGAGGGCATAACTGTCTGGTAAAAATACGAACATTAGTCTGCCAATAACTGTCATGCTGAATAGCCGGGGCGGGGTAAATGTAAAAAGGATAGAATATAAAAATAGAAAGAGGCGTATTTCAGCATCTTACCGGCAGGGAATTACGCTTTCTAAGCGGTGAGATCCTGAACAGCTTGAAAATCGCGTTGGGATTTATCTATTCTTCCATCTTATTTACCCCTTACCCCGATTTTCTACGCTTTCAGGATGACAATAAAATTTGAAGGATGATTTTCTATTTTATTATCCGGATGGTCGGTTAGGCATACTTGCCCAAAATTAACTTATAACTATATTATCTAAATAAACTGTTCTTTTAAAATTCATTTTATAATTTTTTATTTGTTCGTATTGACTGCCCCCTCACCGCATCCGTAGTTTTCGGCACAGCCTCAAACACGGCTGCTCCTCTCCCGTAGGGAGAGGGAATAGTACTTTTTGTTTTTATTTGAACACTTATGATAACTAAATAAAGAGTATTTTGGTGCTTGCACTAAAAATACTCACTAAATCTATTTTCAGTACAGCTTAAAATTTCACAATACAAGAAATTTTATTCGTGCTATTATAAAGACAAAGAATATTTTGAAAGGGATTTATTTTATGCTAAGAGCCGGAATTGTAGGACTTCCAAATGTCGGAAAATCAACTTTGTTCAACGCTTTAACTTCTGCGAAAAACGCACAGAGCGCAAATTATCCGTTTTGTACAATTGAGCCGAATGTCGGCGTAGTCGTTGTACCTGATGAAAGGCTGCAAATTTTATCGGATTTATGCAAATCAAAAGAGATTATTCCGACTGTAATAGAGTTTGTTGACATAGCAGGACTTGTAAAAGGCGCAAGCAAAGGCGAGGGACTTGGAAACCAATTTTTGCATAACATTAGAGAAGTTGACGCTATAATTCAGGTTGTAAGGTGTTTTGATGATGAAAACACTATTCACGTCGAAGGAAAAGTTGATCCTATTTCTGACATTGAAACTATTAATACCGAACTTGCTCTTGCGGATTTAGCTTCAATAGAAAGAAGAATGCAGAGAATTGCAAAACAGGTTAAATCCGGCGATAAGGAAGCTGTTATTGAGGATGGCGCATTAAAAAAGCTTAACGATTTATTGCAGGAAGGAACTTTTATAAATCTGAAAGACCACTTTAATGAAGATGAAATCAATGTAATAAAACCGCTGAACTTAATGTCAGTTAAGCCGGTGATTTATTGCGCAAATGTTTCTGAATTTGACCTGAAAGACGGAAATGATTACACAAAACGTGTTGAAGAATATGCAAAAACCCATGGGGCACAGACTGTAATCATTTGTGCAAGGATTGAAGAAGAGCTTGTAGATTTAGGTGAGGAAGGCGCTAAAGAATATTTAGAAGAGCTGGGTATTACAGACAGCGGAATTAATAAAATGATAAAATCAGTTTATGAACTTTTAAACCTCATTACCTTTATAACAGCAGGAGAAAAAGAAGTTCACGCCTGGACTATAACAAAAGGCACAAAAGCTCCGCAGGCTGCTGGTGTTATCCATACGGATTTTGAAAAGGGATTTATCCGGGCAGAAGTAACTGCTTATAAGGATTTTGTCGAAAACGGCTCTTATGCTGCCTGCAAAGACAAAGGTGTAACGCGCTTAGAAGGCAAAGATTACGTAATGCAGGACGGTGACATTGTCCACTTTAGATTTGCGGTATAAAAGCAGGCATAAATTTATCTACTTAATAATATAGATATAATGCTATATATCTTTTTTAGTTTTCTTGTCGTGCAGGTGGAAAGCAGATTTACGATATTTTCTATAATTTCTTTGTTTGTTTCGGCAGGAGCAATCAAAAGTTCTACCGGTGTAATTTCAAAAGCATTACATATTTTATCAATAGTTTCTGCGGTTGGCTGATAGCGGTTTCTTTCAATATTAGACAGTCCTTGCAGACTTATACCGATTTTTTCAGAGAATTCTTCCTGGGTTAAATTATGCCTTTGCCGCAGCGCTCTTATATTAGAATTTATTAGTTTTTGATAATTCATATATAATAGCTTATAATATTCTGCTAATCAGTTTAACAAATTATTTGAATATTTTTCTGGCTATTCAATTGTAAAAATTTGTAACAAATCAAGCTATTTTGCTAAAGTTTTTTAAATTTGTGCCGTAAATACGAATATGTAAGATAGAAACTGATCAGTAAGAAAGAATTTTAATCAAACGAAAGGAGTTACAATTATGGTTGATATTAGCAGAGTATCACAAAATGTTAGGCAAATGATAGATGATATCGCATCTCAAGATGGCAAAAAAGGTATTTCAAGCCAAGCAGAGAGGAATGCTCTTGCCGATTTGTTATCAGGCGGAAAAATTACAGGAAAGTCTAACATTGATTATATTCAAGGTGAAATTAATAACTTTGATTTAAATGAAGCCGCCAAAAATGCCAGTGATTTTGTTAAAAAAGCTATTAAAAGTGCTATGAAAATGACCGGTGACAAAAAGGCTATTGACGATAAAACGGAGCTTGCTGTTCTGGATAGCATTATTAATAATGCTGATGGAAATTATAGTGCTGAAGACATTCAATATGCTAAACTTTTAAAAGCGCAAAGTGTATATGCAGGTGAAAAAAGTACTGAAGCAGCTTTAATAGAAGAAAATAGTGTTTTAGCAGAAAAGAATTCAGAACTAATGGCGGAAAATAGAGAACTTAAAGCAGAGCTTGAAGCAACAAAACAACAGGCAGCTAAAGCTATTGCTGAGTTTGAAGCAAAGGCTGCTGAATTTAAGAATATAAATAATCCTCTGATAAAAGATGCTATAGATCAAATCAAAGGTTCTTTAACAAAGATTAACAATGCAAGTACTGAATCTTCTGAACTTATTACAGAATTAGAAGCTAAACAGGGTGCAGTTAAAATGGGAAAACTTACTAAAGCTACATTGAAAAGTTTTCAGAAATCTGTACATAAGAAAATTCAGCAAAACCAAACTACTATTGATAAAGAAAAGACACAGATACAAAACAATATGGAAATATTGAAGAACAGTGCTCCCGATTTAGCTAAAACAGTATTAACCGCAATAAGCGGCGGATTAAGCAATGTACTATTCAGTGTATTTGAAGATACGCCAGAATCGGCTCCGGATACTTCGAAAAAGACTGAATTATAAGGTTTAAAGTTTTTGCCGGTATTTCTATACCGGCAAAACTTCATTATATTATTTCTTATGTTTCGCAGAGTTAATAACCCAGCCGTCAGAACGGAAATGTGCATAGTTGTTTTTCCCGCGATATTTTTCTGCCTCAGGACTGGTCTTAAGCCAGCTCTCTAAAATTTTTAAGGCTTTAGTCAAAAGTTCATATCCGTATTTTTCGATTAAAGAACCATATTGATGCGGTGTCAGGATTACAAATTCTATATCCGGAATTGACGCCCTTATTTTGGAGTCATATTTAGGTCGTCCGCCTTTTTTACCGTTTTCTATACTTGCTAATGCTCTATCCATTATTATTTTCTCCTTCCTTCGGGGCTCCTATTTTCCTTACCAGCTCAATAACGGTTTCTTTCATTCTGCATCTGGAATTCCCATAAGCAAAATATATCCGGTATAAATTGCATTTTGAGCACACACACCCAAGTTTATAGCAATCTATTGCCGTAGGAGTCCAGGTTTTTGATATTGTCTCACTACATGATACATTATACCTGTAATCCATTTAATTTAAGCTCCTCCAACAATCATAAACATTTGACATAACTAAAAATATATGCTTAAATATCAAATATAAGCTTACATTTTGTATACTATTGTAAGATAATATGATACAGGTGTCAAGTATTATTTTAAATCTGGTGGAACGATGAGACTTGATGAATTAATAGTAATAATATCTAATAGAATAAACATGCCTGTTAATCAATCCCTACTTGCCGAGAGTCTGGGGATTACAAGACAGACTGTAAGCAACCGGATAAAGAATGAAAGTGAAGTTACAGTAAGCGAGCTCCGGCGGGTAGAAGAATTTTTCAAAATAAACTTATTCAATTGCGGAGCGGATGAAGGCGCTGATATAGCATATATAGATTATTATACAGATGTTTTTGCAAGCTGCGGTGAAGGCAGTATTGTATTTTCGAGTGAGAAAACAAAACTTCCGATTGCGGTATCAATGATTAGCGGATATTCTAAAAACAAGCTCTATTCCATGATTAATGCCTCCGGAAACAGCATGGCGCCCACGATTGATAATGGCGATAAGTTAATAGTTGAACACTGGAACGGAAACCAGATACAGGATAATAAGATTTACGTTTTTTGTTATAATAATGAGTTTTTTGTAAAGAGGTTATCTAAAAATCTGGATGAGATTATTATAAAATCAGACAATCCTGAATACCGGGTGAGAACCATAAGTGAAAAATCTGCATCTGATTTAATTTTGATAGGTAAAATTGTTGCTACAATAAAACAGTTGGATTGACTTTGTACGACATTTGGCGTTAAATAAAGCTATGAAGATTATTATTTTCGGGGCAAATGAGCTCGGCTTGATGATTGCGACAGAGTTCTATACGAATAATGATATAACCGTTATTGATGATGAGAATTATAAGATTGATGGGTTTAACAAGCTGGATGTAGGATTTATTTCAGGGAACGGTTCTAATATTGAGGTCTTAAAGCAGGCAAATATTAAAGGGGCTGATGTTTTTATTGCCTGTACTGCTTCTGATGAGTTAAATATTGTGGCCTGTCTTACTGCAAAACGAATAAGTAATGTAAGAACAATGTGTTTTGTAAGGAAAGAGGAGTATAAATCTTCTTTAGGTATTGCAAAAGATGCTGAATATAATTATGACTTTTATATAGATAATATAATTTGGCCGGAAGAACTTATGACGCAGGAAATTTTCCGGATAATTACGGTTGCTAAAGCTCTGGATGTAGAGACTTTTGCCGATGGCAGGGCTAGGCTTTTAGAGT
>CALVEE010000067.1 GCA_944326495.1 Candidatus Gastranaerophilales bacterium
GAAAATTTACTTTTAGCAGAAGATAAGCTTTTTTATGTTGATAAACTTAAAAATGAAATTTGGTCAATCGAATTAAAAAATCAATACGAATTAAAAGATATCGGAAAATTTCCAAATGTATCTGCTCTAGCATTTACTAATGATAAACTTTATATCTCAAGCCGTACAAAGAGCCGTATTGCTGTTATAGATTATACAACTCTCGGGTTAATAAACGAATTCACAACAGTAAACAAACCCATTGCAATGCTTTTATACAACAAAACTCTGTACATTCTTGGAGCGCAGAATAATGTAATACAAAAAATTAATACAGCTAATGACTCATCCGAGGGTTATATTGAATTAGGAACAGAGGGTTTTTCTTCCGGATTCCACAGGATAGAGAATTCAGAGTTTGCAATTGTTACTGATTTGAAAAATAATAAATATTCAATAATAGATTTATCAAAAGGAAAATTATTGAAAACGTATTCCCTGAATGTTCCAATTAAGGATATAATTATCACAGACAAAGTTAAATTATTTGATTAAGGCAATTTTATGAAGATATTAATGGATGATATTACCTCAGATGTTATGGCAGAATTAGAAAAAACTCAAAGAGATTTCTGGAATATTCCGCGTGAAACAGGGATTATGATAAACATGTTCATTAAAATGATGAATGCACAAAATGCCTTGGAGCTTGGAACTTCAAACGGATATTCCGGGCTATGGATTGCAAAAGCACTAAAAGAAACAGGCGGACATCTTACTACAATTGAATTTTATGAAAAAAGGCAGAGCGTTGCAATTGAAAACTTCAAAACCTGCGGAGTTTTTGATATTAGAACCCCGATCCAGGGCTCTGCATGCGATATCATTGAAAGATTTGAAGATGATGTAAAGTTTGATTGTGTATTTATTGACGCAAACAAAAGAGAGTATGTTAAATATTTTGAGCTTATAAAACCTCATCTAACCTCAAAAGCTTTTATTGCAGCTGACAATATTACATCCCATGCTGAAAAAGTGCAGACATTTATTGATGCTATAGATGCGGATGATGAATTTCAGTACGAAATCCTTAACCTTCCCGGCGGATTACTAACCGCTTATAAAAATCATTAGTAATCTTCTCTGCCGCGGGATTTCAAGTATTCTCTTATTTGATTTAATGAAAATTGAATAATTCTTGTAATTCTTGAAGGAGAAAGCCCAACCATTGTCGCAATATCTTTAGCCTGCATATTTCTATAAAAGCGGTATTCAACAACAGTACGTTCTTTTTGCGGTAACTTCGCAATAGCTTGTTTAATAAGACGGCTCATTTCTACGATTTCAGCCTGCTCATCAGGCATGGCGGAAGTATCTTTTATAAAATCAAACGGTGAAGCATTATCAGTTGCAGCCGCCGCAAGACCGTCAATAGATAAGATTGTTTCATATACGGCTTCACGGACTTTTGTAGGAGATATACTAAATCCCATATCCTCTGAATTATCATCCTCTGCTATTGCATCCGTAACAACTCCGTCTTCATCTTTTTTATGCTTTAATGTATACCATTTATAACGGTGCCTCAATTCATTTCTTATAGCCCATTTTACAGCAGTCGCAATATATGCATCATTATATCGGGCTAATTGTTCATCGGTTTTGCCTTTAATCAAAGTTTGCACAGCAATAACACCTATACTAACCAGCTCTTCGTACTCAATCATATGGTTAGGTATACGTCTGTGCTCTACTCTTGCTACTTTCTGTACAACACCTAAGTATTGTTTGATTAAAGTTTTATTATCCATCTTTTCTTATTAAACTAACCTTATATCAATCATACATTGATTTTAATATTTTTTCAAGTTATAAAAAAATCTCTATCAATTGCTGTTTTTATTTTTAAGCCCGTAAACAAACAGTAAAATTTCTGCCACTGCTTTGTATAATTCCGGGGGAATTTGCTGGTTTAAATCAACCATTCTGAAAAGAGCTCTTGCAACCGGCGGATTATCTATAACCGGCACATTATGCTGAATTGCTATATCAATAATTTTTTTAGCAATAAGCTCCGTTCCTTTAGCAGTCAAAGTCGGAGACTGCATGGTTTCTGCATCATACTTAAGAGCGCAGGCAACGTGAATCGGGTTTCTTACAACAAAATCCGCATCCGGTACAGAATCCATAGCACCCTGCTGGAGCATCTGCATACGCCGCTGACGCAGAGCTGCTTTTACATGCGGGTCGCCTTCGGAGTTTTTATACTCATCCTTTATTTCTTTAAAAGACATCTTCTGGTCTTTCAAGAATTTCCACTTCGTAACCCCGTAGTCTGCCGCCGCAATTATCAAAAAGGCAATACAAGCTTTATAAATAAATTCAATAACAAGTTTTCCGAATTCAATCATAATTGCAAAATGATTATCCACAGCCGCAAGCATCAAAATACTTTCCAGATGGTCTTTATATACAGACCAGCCGACAAGGCCTAGAATAACTACTTTTACGATATTTTTCCCGAGTTCAAACAAAGTTTTTACCTGAAACAAGTTTTTGAAATACTTTGTTGGATTAAGTTTATCTAATTTAGGAACCAGAGGGGCTGTTGCAACAAGAGGTCCGACTTGTATAAAATCACCTAAGATTGCAATAAACGCCGCAACAATTAAAATTGAACCAATAATTACAACAGTCGGAATAACTGCAACAGTGAATATATATGGATAACCAATAGCGGACAAATGCTGGTTTGGAATTTGTTCATAAAGAGTAATGAAGAGTCCGACAATCAATTTCCAGATAACAGGCGCAAGCAAATTAAGAACAGAAAATACAACAAGCAGAGATAAGGCCGTAGACACGTCCTTAGATTTAACAACCTGCCCTTCTTTACGTGCTCTCTCAAGCTTCTGGGGCGTGGCATCAAACTGTTTATCTTCATCTCCCATTGGTTCACCTTAGTTGGATTTTATTAATACCATTTTACCATAAACTCATTATTTTATTGTACAATATCTTTATAAGGAGAATTTAATGAAAAATCTAGTTTTTATTGTTTTATCTATCTCAGCATTATCAGCTGCTGCTTATACTTTTTTTAATATCAGCGGAAAAACAGGTTTGGGAATAGTTTTCATTTGCGGATTTTTATTTGGAATATTTCTTATGAATATCAGACTCAACATGAAAAATGATAAGATTAATTCATATAAACGAGAACTTGAAAAAGAGTCTATTGCTTCGGATGAAAACAGCTCAAGGGTAAAAGTTCTTGAATCAAAAATAGAAGTTCTTGAAAAAGCTCTTGAGAATGCTCTAAATAATAAATAGACTTCTTTTAAGGTACTGTAAATTTTTGTAAATATATACATGACAAAAAGGCATCCATTATAGTAATATTAATACCTGAAGGGGTATAAAAGGTTAATGCAGATAGCGCCAATAAGCAGCAGAGATTTTATAAATTATAACATGTACCGGCAAAACAGAGTTTCCGGAGTAAATTGCCATACTTCTTTTCAAGGTACAAAAGGTTTAATATTAGGGGCTGTTACCGGCGGTGTAATAGCCTCCTTTTTTACGGATATGTTTATGGTTTATGCTGCAATTGGCGGAATTATAGGAGATTTATTTGAGGAAATAAATAACAACAATAATGATAAAGACAGTTCGCAAAGTAATCAGCGCGAAAAGAATTTTAGAGCATACAGCTAAAAAGTGTTTATTAACGAAAGGAGAAAAAAATGAGAATTAATGCAATCAATCCGGTAAGAGTTAACAGTTCAAACATGAACGCAAGGAAAAATAACTCTATCAAATCAACAGTACAACAGCCGGCAACAGCACCGGCTAATGCAGGCAACGTAGCATTCAAAGGCGGCTTCGGGGCTGTTGTCGGCGGACTAATGGGAGTTGTTACAGGCGGGCTTCTTACTCTTGTAACAGCAGGTGCTGCAAGCGCAGCAGTTCTTCCTCTAATAGTAGCAGGAGCTGCTATCGGCTACAGCGAAGAAGAAAAAACAAATAAAGAAGAACAAAATAAAAAGAAATAATTTTTAAATAAATAAAAAGCGGGTGCAGGGATTATATATCTTGCACCTGTTTTTTATTTATTGTAAAATATTGTTAAGAATAAAGGAGAGATATATGACACCGGATTACAAAAAGATATTGAGCTATATGCCGACAGTTATTGAATCATCTTCAAGAGGAGAAAAGTCTTTTGATATTTTTTCAAGACTGTTAAGAGAAAGAATTATATTTCTCGGTACAGAAATAGATGACGATGTCGCAAATTCAATTGTAGCCCAGCTTCTTTTACTCGATAGCGAAAACCCGGAAAAAGATATTATGTTATATATTAACTCTCCAGGCGGTGTCATAACTGCCGGAATGGCAATTTATGATACTATGAATTTGATTAAAGCTGACGTTCAAACAATTTGTCTTGGAGAAGCCGCCTCTATGGGAGCATTTTTACTCTCAGCAGGCGCAAAAGGTAAAAGAATGGCTCTTCCAAGCGCCAGAATAATGATACACCAGCCTTTAGGAGGTGCTAAAGGGCAGGCTACTGATATTGAACTTGAAGCTAAAGAAATCTTAAGAATGAAAGATATGTTAATCGGAATTATGGCAGAGAACTCAAATCAGCCTTTTGAAAAAGTTAAAGAGGATTGTGAGCGCGACCACTATCTTTCAGCAGCAGAAGCCGTTGAATACGGATTAATTGATAAAGTTATAACATCTGCAGAATAAGTTTGTTGATTTTTATTCTCCTTCATACTAGAATGTTGCTAATATGTGTAGCCGGGTCGGAATTAAAAACCTTACCGGAGTAATATAAATTAAGGAGAAAAAAAATGACATCAAGAAAATTCTTATTTACTTCCGAATCAGTTACGGAAGGACACCCCGACAAAGTATGCGATCAGATTTCTGACGCAATTTTAGATGAGTTCTTAACAAAAGATCCTCAAGCCCGCGTTGCGGCGGAAACAACTGCAACAACCGGCATGGTTCTTGTATGCGGAGAAATTACTTCAAACTGTTATGTTGATATTCCGCATGTTGTAAGAAGAACTGTTAGAAATATCGGTTATGCAGGCTCTGCAGGCGGCGGATTTGATTGTGATACATGCGCAGTATTAACAAGTATTGATGAACAATCTGTTGATATTGCAGGCGGTGTTAATAAAGCGTTAGAAAGCAGAAGCGAAAATGCGGATACAGCTTCCAGCGAGACTTCCAACATAGGAGCAGGCGATCAGGGTATAATGTTTTGTTATGCTTGTAACGAAACTCCTGAATTAATGCCGCTTCCGATAAGCTTGGCTCATAAGCTTTCACGTCGTCTTGCACAGGTTCGTAAAGAAGGTATTTTAAGCTACTTGAGACCGGACGGAAAATCACAGGTTACCGTTGAATACGTTGACGGTAAACCTGAAAGAATTCATACAATTCTGCTCTCAACACAGCATGCAGCTGAAATAAACGGTGTAAGCGATAATTCAAAAATTCAGGCAATAATCCGCAATGATTTACAACATTGTGTAATTGATTATGTTTTTGAAAAAGAGTCTATTAAACCGGATAAAGATACTATAATCTTAATTAACCCGTCCGGACGTTTTGTTGTGGGAGGCCCGCAGGGCGATTCAGGCTTAACCGGAAGAAAAATCATTGTTGATACCTACGGCGGTTATTCACGCCACGGCGGCGGTGCTTTCTCCGGAAAAGATCCTACAAAGGTTGACCGTTCAGCTGCTTATGCTGCAAGATATGTAGCTAAAAACATTGTTGCTGCAGGACTTGCTGACAAATGTGAAATCGAACTTGCATACGCAATCGGTGTTGCTGAACCGGTTTCAATTTTTGTCGATACGTTCGGTACCGGAAGAATTTCTGATGATGAGATATCAGAACTTGTAAGAACAAACTTTGACTTAAGACCGGCAGCTATTATTGCTGATTTCGATTTAAGAAACCTGCCTGCTAAAAACGGCGGTAAATTCTATCAGAAACTTGCAGCATACGGTCATGTCGGCCGTACAGATATAAGTGTTCCATGGGAGCAGACTGATAAAGCTGATATTTTGCGAAAAGCTTTGACAGAATGTTCTGTATGCTAGATATAACAAAAACTCTCTGCTTTATGCAGAGAGTTTTTTTAATATTTGTAAATATTATTTCATATTTTAGTGACAATCTGAATGAATTAAGATATTATTGATATAGTAATACGGGAGGGGTAAAAGAAATAATCGGGAGGATATTCTTATACCTCATAAAAAGAGGAGTTTTGGCTCGTGTATAATAATAAGAAGATAGAAACGGTAAATCCGGTGCAAAGTACATTATCAAGGGATGATGACGCTTTTACGGCTCTTTCAACATCAGCTCTGCTTGCAAAAAGCGCTGTACCTTATTCTCACAGAAGGATTGCTGATAATTATGTTATAATAAAGCGTATTTATCGTTTTCAAGCTGTTCAGAGCCAGATTACTAATGCAGAAGCACAACTCCTTAAAAAATACGATTTTAACAGATTAGAATTTTCTACAATAAAACAGATTAATGAAGAACTTTCTTACCTCAAAAAGTGGTCAACATCAGGAAATGAACTTTTAAGAAAAGATGCTGATGAACTTCTCAGAATAAGGTCAAAAGAGTTAAAATATATTGTAGCAAGCCGCTACGCTACTGTAACCAATGAAATATACAACGGCTACAAAGCTCTGGAAAAATATTTTGAAGAAATTTCTAAGTTTTATTCTCCTATTTGTTAAGAAATTTTAAAAATCATGCAAATTTTATTTTTAGAAGTTTTATTATTAGCGGAAGGTTAGATTTTTATGAAAATTAATTCCGTTAATAATAGTAATAATACAAGATTTGAGCATGCACATTTAGAAAGTACATATTCAAAAAACAAAAGAGCAATAGTTGCAGGTATGACAGCTTTAGGTACTGCAGCAAGCTGTGCTGTTATGGCAAAAAAAGGCGGTTATTCTTTAAATCCAAAAAAAATGTTTAAGAATATAAAAAAATCATACCTTTCCAAAGTATTCTATGATGATAAACAAGTTATTCCAATTGGCATAGGTTCGTCTTTAGGAGGGCTTGCAGGCGGTTATATGATTGATACCAATAAGGATAATCGCAAAGCAAAACGACGCGAGACTTTGATGCAAATCGGCAATATATCTATACCAATAACAATTGTTGATTTTTTATCTAAAAAATGCAAACGTTTCGGGAAAGTACAACAGGCATGCGGTGCTATTGCCGGTATCGGCATTGGAGTTGTCGTCGCAAACTTTATTATGAACAAACTCTGCAACTTCATATTTAACAATAAATCAGACAGCCGCGGTGTAAAGATTACAGACTTTTCTGCCCACCTTGATGATGCAATATTAGCTGCTTCATATGTTGCACCAAAATCCGCCTTTATACACGGCGTAGCGCGGGTTATTCCAGTAGCTCTAATGGTCGCCGGAAACGAAGTCGGTAATAAAACAGCAAAACAAAACCCTCTCGAAAGATGATGTTTAGGGGCAAGCCCCTCTATACATCACCATCCGCATACAAAATCTTCACACTCCCAAAATCTTAAAAACTGTTAAGATTAAGCAAGTCCAAGAGCTTTTTTGTACCAAGAGAATGATTCGATGTCATAACCGTTAAAGGTTGTTCTTAATTGTTGTTTTTTCAGATAATTTTCAAATTCATCCGTGAATGCAGATTTAACTGTTTTCTTTTCTTTAGAGATTAATTTCATTTTTCTTTCTCCTATTTTAGTAACACACTTAATATATTTATACCGGTGTTAAGTAGAATTACTTTCCTCCCGATATGTTGGTTTTTATCCAGTTAACTTTCTACACTTTTATGCGTTGATTTTAGCATAAAAAGAGCATTTGCGCAATCCATATATGAAGAATTGTAAGCAAATTTATAAAAAATTATTCTTAAGGATAATGAGTATATAATCACAAAGAATGTTTTTATATACTAAAATTCAATTGATTTAATAAGATGTTTAGGTTATCCTAAATAGGTAGACAGGGTAAGTTAGGAGTATCTGGAATGTATAATGTAGCGATAATCGGTGCCGGGCCTGCCGGAATTTTTTCGGCTCTTGAAATAGTAAAGCTTCGCCCAGAGTGGAAAGTTGTTCTTATTGAAAAGGGGCAGAAAATAGAAAACAGAAAATGTCCTTTAAGAGAAGGCTCTCCCAAGTGTGTAAATTGCAAACGCTGCGGCTTATTATGCGGCTGGGGCGGAGCAGGAGCGTTTTCAGACGGAAAACTTACGCTGACTCCTGATGTAGGCGGACATTTAGTTGATTATATGCCGAGAGAAAAAGTAGAAAAGCTTATCAGCTATGCTGATAATATGTACCTTGAACATGGTGCTACAGATGAAGTTTTCGGAACTGATATGGAGACTTTCCGCGAAATCGAGCGTCAGGCGGTACTTGCAGAGCTCAAATTAGTACATTCACCTGTAAGGCATCTGGG
>CALVEE010000068.1 GCA_944326495.1 Candidatus Gastranaerophilales bacterium
GCAATGCCTGACATTAACTTTTTAGTCTATATTTTAGCAAGCTGTTTATAATAATCATGCGCCTGTTCAAACTTGTAAGACAAATTGAACAATTTAGCTTCCGTAAGCTGCGGCGTCATAATCTGAAGTCCGATTGGCATACCATCAGAATCAAATCCAGCAGGAATTGAAATTGCCGGAAGTCCTGCTAAGTTAGCAGAAATTGTTGCGATATCTGTTAGATACATTGCAAGCGGATCTTCTGTTCTTGCACCCAAATCAAATGCCGTATTCGGGCAGGTTGGAGAAATCAGCGCATCCACTTGAGAGAATGCCTTAATAAAATCTTCCGTTACAACTCTTCTCATCTGCAAAGCTTTTTTATAATAAGCATCATAATAGCCTGAGGATAGGGCATAAGTTCCTAGCATTATTCTTCTCTTAACTTCAGGGCCAAAGCCTTCCGCACGGGTTTTGCAGTACATTTCAAGAAGATTTTTAGCATCAGCAGTTCTATGACCGTATCTTACGCCGTCAAAACGAGCTAAATTAGAGCTGCATTCTGCTGTTGCCAGAATATAATATATACCGATTGAATGTTTTAGGTTTGGAAGTGATACTTCCACAACTTCTGCACCTAAAGATTTATAAGTTTCAATAGCTGATTTAACGGCTTTTTCTACATCCGGAGCCAAACCTTCTGATACAAGCTCTTTAACTACCCCGATTTTCATTCCTTTAATATCATTGTTTAAGCTTGCTCTATAATTTTCTACAGGCTTATTCAAAGATGTTGAATCGTGCTTGTCATAACCTGATATTACTTCTAACAGCGCAGCAGCATCTTCTACTGTTCTTGCAAAAGGGCCAATCTGGTCAAGAGATGATGCAAACGCAATTAGTCCGTATCTTGAAACTTTTCCGTAAGTAGGTTTCATCCCGACAATACCGCAGAAACTTGCAGGAAGTCTTATACTTCCGCCGGTATCAGAACCTAATGCTAAAGCAGCTTCGCAGGAAGCAACAGACGCTGCCGACCCGCCGGATGATCCTCCGGGGACTTTATTCAAATTCCAAGGGTTATGAACTTTTTTGAATGCAGAGTTCTCATTAGATGAACCCATCGCAAATTCGTCTAAGTTAGCTTTTCCGACTATCGGAATCAAGTTATCCAAAAGTTTTTGGGTTGCTGTTGCATTATAAGGCGAAACAAAATTCTCAAGAATTTTACTCGATGCGGTTGTTTTTGAACCGATAAGGTTCATGTTATCTTTTAGGGCAAGAGGAACCCCTGCAAGAAGAGGTAATTCTTCACCTTTAGCAATTTTTTCATCAACTTTTTTTGCTGTCGTAAGAGCAATTTCTTCTGTCAAAGAATTAAATGCTCCCAGCTTATCATCAACTTCTTTTATTCTGTCTAAAGAAGCTTTAGTTAATTCTACAGCAGAAATCTCTTTATTTTTAAGCGCTCTGCTCTGCTCCATTGCACTCTTTTTCAATATTTCTAGCATAATTTTTTATCTCCCTGTTTGAATTTATTATACCAGAAACAAAAATATGCGTGATATTTATATTTGTCTATTTTCTTTCAGATATTCTTTAATCAGGTTAATAGGTGTTGCAAAACCGATGCCGATATTTGAGATATTGTTATCCGGATTATAAATGGCCTGATTAATACCTATAATTTCTCCTCTTGTATTTAAAAGCGGTCCGCCTGAAGAGCCAGGATTAATGGCGGCGTCTGTCTGAATCCTGTTTTTTGCATAATCAATTCGGGATACAATTCCCTGAGTTAACGTTCCGCTAAACCCGAAAGGATTGCCTATTGCCAGAACTTTTTCCCCAACTTTAACTTTCTCGGAATCACCCAGCTTAACTGTTTTTAAGTCTCGATGAGCGTCTATTTTTAGAAGTGCAATGTCTTTGTTGTCTCCTAAATGTTTTAAAATTTTTGCTTCAAAATTTTGGCCGTTATTCATTGTAACAACGACAGTCTTTCCTATATCAACAACATGAGCACTTGTTAGAATTATGCCGCTCTTGTCAATAATACATCCGGTTCCACAGGATAATCCATCCGGAACCTGCGAATCTACTGTTACGATTGCCGGATTAATCTTTTCATATATTGAAACTGCACTCTTCTCTACTCTGCCAAAAGAAAATCCGGGCAAAGTGGTAAATAATAATAAAACTGTCAATATAGCTTTCTTTAACATACATAAATCTTTACTAATACATAATCTCTATGCAATTCTCCTTATGTATTCTATATAGTCTATATATTGCCAGCTTTCAAATTTTAAGCTATAATAAACAAGAAGTTTTATCACAATCGACACACGATAGAAGGAGAAAATTATGTCAAGAATTGAAAGTTTTAAACAAGCTTTAGCAGAAAAAAGAGCTGTAAAAATTATTGCAGGTATTGATAATTTTGATGCAGAAAAGGTTAAAATGGTTGTAAAAGCTGCATCAAATTCAGGTGCAAGCGCTATTGACATTTGTGCAAACCCGGATATAATAGCAATGGCAAGAAGTATGACAGATTTAGCATTATTTGTTTCTTCCGTAAAACCGCTTGAATTAGCACACGCAGTTGCTCTTGGGGCTGATGCTGTTGAACTTGGGAATTTTGATGCACTCTATAAAAAAGGACAGACATTTACTGCTTCACAAGTGTTAAGTCTTGCAAGAAAAACAAGAGAACTAATTGGTGATGATGTATTTTTCTGTGTAACTATTCCGGGCGAATTAGAAGTTGCAGAACAAATTGAACTTGCTCGTGATTTGGAAGCACTAGGCGTTGATTTAATCCAAACAGAAGGACATTTTTCTAATGAAACTCCATCTAACGGTGTAAGAGGCTTGATAGAAAGGGCAGAATTAACTCTTTCTAACACAATCGAACTTACAAGAAATATAGAAGTACCTGTAATGACAGCTACAGGTATTAATCCGACGACAGCATCTCTTGCATTTGCATCAGGAGCTTCCGCAATCGGATGCGGTTCTTGCGTAAATAAACTTGACTCTGAAATATCGATGCTGGCTGTGTCAAAGAGCCTGGTAGAAATTGCAGAACGTAATGCTCAATATATAGTTGAACTGGTTTAATCGGAATAAATAATTTAAATAAGCATAAAAAAGAAGCTTTCTCAGAAAAGAGAAGGTTTCTTTTTTTATTAAGAAATGTAACAATTTATCTAAAAACCCTAAAGTTTCGAATAAAAAATGTCGTAGAACATGTAAAGGGACAAACAAAAAAAGGACTAACGAAAAATGGGAATGGCAGC
>CALVEE010000069.1 GCA_944326495.1 Candidatus Gastranaerophilales bacterium
ATAGAAGAAGTCGGAATTGATGCAACACGTTATTGGATGGAGATGCGGAATATTGATATGACGCTTGATTTCGATATTGAGCTTGCCAAGCGCTCCACTGATGAAAATCCTGTATTCTATGTTCAATACGCTTATGCAAGAGTCTGCTCAATTCTAAGAAATGCAGTGAATGAAAGGCTTAATCCGGAGACGGGTGAAAAACTCCCGGCTCCTATGAAGCAGGAAGAACTTGAGGATTTAGTCAAAAATTTTGATAAGAATATAATCCTTAATACGGCGGACAGTGCAAAAACATTAATTCTTAAGCTCGAAGAATTCAAATCCGTTATAGCTCTTTCAGCTCAAAACAGAACTGTTTATACAATTTGCAGATATGTTCAGGAGCTTGCGGCTGAATTCCATTCATTCTATAACTCAAATAGAGTAATTTCAGAGGATAAAGAGCTGATGAAATCAAGACTTGCACTAATGATTGCAATAAAAACAACATTGAAAAATGCGCTTGATATTCTTGCTGTTTCAGCTCCTGAAAAAATGTAAAAAATAAATAAAAAAAATAAATAATACGTTTGCAGCACCAAACTTATCGGCCGGTAGTGTAATGGAGCTTGCTTCATTATTAACGAAATAAAGTAAAATTTTTTTACCGTTAACTTTAGTCTAACGGGCTGCAAACATTCAAAAACAAATTTCCTTAAGTTGAAAAGTTATTAATTTGGCTAAATCACTTAAAGATAATTCCACCTGATAACCGATTTTTCCGGCGCTGAAAATTATTGTATCAAAATTTTTAGCAGAAGAATCTATTGTTGTCGTAAAAAATTTTTTCATTCCGATAGGAGAGCATCCGCCGTGAATATAGCCCGTTAAAGGCAAAAGCTCCCTAGATTTAAGCATCTCGATAGACTTTTCATTAACAGCCTGTGCGGCTTTTTTTAAATCAAGTTCTTCAGCAACAGGTAACATAAAGACATAATACTTTTTTGATTTTCCGACTGTAACAAGGGTTTTAAAAACCTGCGCCGGATTTTGATTTAAAACAGCTGCGACTTCTACACCGCTAATAGCATCTGTATCAGTATATGTATAATGTTTATATTTTACCCCCGCTTTATCAAGCATTCTCATTACATTTGTTTTAAATTCACTCATACTGCCCGTTTTATCCATTCCATAATTACACCAGTAAGATATTCCTGCTGTGCTTCATTCAATTGAATTCCTTTTGGAATTCTATGCCATTTTTCAATACACCCCCTGCAGCAGGTCGCAGTCGCATGCTGGGCTATAAACACCGGATGACCGCGCATTGGAGTCTGCTTGCCGTCATTAGGGATATGAGCCGGCGCAATTCTTTTTGAGATAAAATCTTTTGCGTGTGATTTTATAGTATCAAGCCCTTTTGCGTCAATATATACCTTTTCTTTTTCCTTTAGTTTAAATCTGCTTCTAAATTTTGATTTGGAAAGCCGCTGGAATAGTTCATCATACATATTCCGTTATTCCTTATTTTCCTCTTCTATTGCCCGTTTAAAAGAGCAGGTGCGGCTTGAACAGACTTCAAAGAGGCCGTTTTTAGTATTTTTCTTAACCAGAAGTTCGCCGCATTCGGGGCAGGTATTTCCACTAGGCTCATCCCAGAGAGCGTAAGAGCATTCAGGATAACGATTACAGCCAAAGAATACTTTGCCGTATTTTGATTTCTTTTCAATAATAACCCCTTCGCCGCATTTCGGGCATTTCACACCGGTAGAGCGGATATATTTTTTGCGGTTCTTGCATTCCTTACATTCAAGATATTTTCCGTAAGGCCCTATTTTCATTACCATTTCACCGCCGCATTTTTCGCATTTCTCTTCAACAGTATTGTTATCTTCATTAACATCATCAAGCTCAACGCTGTTATTAAGTGAAATGATTGTTTTGCATTCGGGATAGCCGGAACACCCTAAAAACTGGCTCCCGAAACGGCTTGTTTTTACAAGCATAACGCGGCCGCAGTTAGGGCATTTCTTATCACTTTCTATAACTACTCTCTGGGCATTTTGCATTACAGAATTAACAACTTCCATAAACGGAGTGTAAAACTCTTTTAAGACTACATTCCAGACAGCTTTTTTTTCTGCAATCTTATCGAGTTTTTCTTCCATGCCGGCTGTAAATTTGTAATCCATAATATCCGAGAATTGGCTTACAAGCTGCTTACAAACAGTTCTTCCAAGAAGTGTCGGATGAAGGGCTTTATCCTTTTTTTCAACATACTTTCTGGTTTGGATTACGGTAATAATTGTAGCGTAAGTTGACGGACGCCCGATGCCGTGTTCTTCAAGCGCTTTGACAAGAGAGGCTTCATTGTACCTCGGAGGCGGCTGTGTGAAATGCTGTTTGGGTGTAATTTCTTTACATTTAACCTTATCCCCGTTTTCAAGGTCAGGAATTTTAGCGTCTGCTTCTTTTTCATCCTCTTCTGCGTCATTATAGAGTTTTAAGAACCCGTCAAATAAGATTTTGCTCGTGCCGGCTTTCAAGTTATAATCGCCTGCTTTTATATCAATAGTCTTGTTTGCAATCTCTGCCGGCGCCATCTGCGAGGACATGAATTTATCCCATATTAGTTTATAAAGTTTGTACTGGTCAGGGGTAAGATATTGCTTGATGCTTTCAGGAGTCCTGTCAGGATATGAAGGCCTGATTGCTTCGTGTGCGTCCTGAACATTCTGTTTGCCTTTTACATAAACATTTGTTGAGGGCGGGTAGTATTTTTCTCCGTAGTTTTCAATAATAAATGTTTTTGCCATCTCATGCGCGTCATCAGAAATTCTCACGCTGTCGGTTCTCATATAAGTAATAAGTCCCACAGGAGTTCCTTCGATTTCAATCCCTTCATAAAGTTTTTGCGCGACCTGCATGGTTTTTGATACACCAAATCCTAACTTAGAGCTTGCAGCCCTTTGAAGAGTTGAGGTTATAAAAGGTGCGGTAGGCTTTCTTTTTGTTTCTTTTTTGGTAACCTTTTCTACTATAAATTCGGTTTCTGGATTAAGAAGATATTCTTTTATTTTATTAGCTTCTTCTTCATTATTAATCTCAATTTTTTTGTTTTTGTATTTATTAACTTCCGCCTCAAACGTTTTACCGTCTTTGTCCATAATCGCGTGTATGCTCCAGTATTCCTTTGGAACAAAAGCTTCAATTTCTTCTTCTCTTTCGCAAATCATACGGAGTGCAACTGATTGAACCCGTCCGGCAGATAGTCTGTAATTCCCGAGCTGTTTCCAGAGGACAGGAGAAAGTTTATAGCCTACAAGTTTGTCTAAGATTTGCCTTGTCTGCTGAGCTTTTACTCTATCCATATCAATCTGTCGCGGATGATCGACTGCGTATTTTACAGCCTTAGGAGTAATCTCGTTAAACTCAATTCTATACACTTTATCATCAGGAACTTTCAGAAGCTCTCTCACATGCCAGGCAATAGCTTCCCCCTCACGGTCAGGGTCGGAAGCCAGATAAATTTTATCCGATTTTTTGGCCATCTCGTTTAATTTGGCAACAACCTTCTGTTTTTCCGGAATAACAACATATGTAGGTTTGAAATCATTCTGGACGTCAAACCCTAAAACATTTTCCGGAAGATTTCTTACATGCCCGAAGCTTGCCTCAATCTGATACCCGTCACCCAGAATTTTTTTTATGGTCTTGGATTTAGCTGGAGCCTCGACTATTACAAGAGCCTTCTCCTTTTTCGATTTAGCTGTTTTTTTTTCTTCCGCTGCTGCTGTCATGCCTTTTTATACCTGTCACCTTCTATTTGTTCAATCAAGCCCTGGACTTCCATCATTGTAAGAACTGATAACAATTCGTCCGTATTTATTTTAACTGCGGCTTGAATTTCATCAAAACCTTTAGGTTCAATCTCTATTATATCAAAAATTATTTTTTGAACAGGGTCTGTCAGTGCGAAATTATTTTGGCCGGACTTAGAATTTTCAAATTTTGGAGGTTGGATTTCCCAATTTAAAGCATTTAGAATATCTGCACCCGATGTTACAATTGTTGCCCCGTTTTTTATAAGATGATAAATTCCTTCGGTATTTTTGTTGTTAATTGCGCCCGGAATGCACATAAGCTCACGCCCTTGCTCGAGTGTAAGGTTTGCGGAAATCAATGCGCCGCTCTTCATAGCAGCTTCTCCAACAACAGTGCCGTAAGAAAGTCCGGTTACGATTCTGTTTCTCTGTGGAAAACGGAATTTTAACGGTTCAAATGTCGGATAATACTCACTAACGACAGCTCCGTATCCGTTTTCAATTTGTTCATAAAGATGTTTGTTTGCGCTCGGATATGTATAATCAAATCCGCTTGCAATAACACCTATTGTCTTTAAGTTACTGTCAATTGCACTTACGTGTGAAACGGTATCAATACCAGATGCAAGGCCTGAGACAATACAAATATCCGTATTTCGGAGTTCATTTATAATCCGCTTTACACTGTCTCTTCCGGTAAGGCTTGCGCGTCTTGAGCCGACAAACGCAACTGTTCTTTCAAGATTGCATGAGAATAAATCACCCTTGTAATAAAGAACCATCGGTGGATTTGAAATCTGTGAAAGCATATAGGGATAATTCGGATTATCAAAAGTCAGAAACTTTATTCCTCGTTTTATAACTTCTTCAAAAACCTTATCCGGATTAACAGTGCGTTTTTTTTCAATAAAATTTTCCGCTTTTCTTACGCTCAGCCCTTCTATTTGTTTCAGCTCATTCAGAGTCGAATTAAAGGCTGTCTCAATATCGCCGAAATAATTATAAAGCCTCTGTATAAAGCTTGAATCAAGCTGCTCTATTGCGGAAAATGCTATCCAGAATTTTTCTTTCATTTTTTAATTGTAACATAGAAGAAACAAAGAGAATACTATTTTTCTGCAAAACCATATAGAAAATACTGTTCCCTCTCCTTACGGGAGAGGAGCAGCCGTGTTTGAGGCGTGAGCCGAAAACTACGGATGCGGTGAGGGGGCAGTCAGTAAGAACAAATAAAAAACTATAAAGTGAATTTTAAAAGAGCAGCTTGTTTAGATAATATAATTATAAGGTTAATGTCAGGCAGTGCCTGACCTACTGTTCTGTGCTGGTTTAATTCATTAAAATTTTAACTTCTCCTAAACTCCTAAACCACTAAACTTCTAAATCCTAATCAGCACCCACCCAAGCCCTCCCTCACTAGGGAGGGGTGACTGTGCACTTGGTTTTCTTATTCACTTATTCACTTATTTACCTATTCACCAGTTAGTGGGTCAGACACTCACTGACTATAAGTTATTGTCAAGAAAGTATGCCTAACTGACCAAAACCCTGACGGACAGCCTCCTCACCACATTCGTTGTTTTTGTTTTTATTGGAAAACTTATGATAACTAAAAAATAACTAGTCGTGCGGAGCAAGCCCTGCACTGTCGGCTAAAGCACAGACTGCAGCAGACAAGAACAGCCTTATAATTATTCTTCCAGCCTTATCCTTGTATCTGAATAGTATTCCTGATTTAGAGTATCAGCGTTTCGGGCTTTAGTGATTTTTTCTGAAAGCTCCGGATTAGGGCTGATTTCGCAAGCCTGCTGTAAATACTTGAGAGCAGCTTTTGTGTCACCGAGCTTTAGATAAGTATCGCCCATTTTATATAAAGTATCGTAATGTCTTGTATAGCCTTTTCGATAAGCTATTTTATACATTTTTAGAGCCCTTTTATACATTTCGCGCCGGTAATAAAACTCTCCCAGTCTAAAAAAAGCTTCCGGTCTGCTTTTGTCAACACCTATAGCGTCAAAAAAACAGCCCTTCGCATAACGGTCTTTGCCTATAATATCATAGAGAGTACCAAGTTTAATCTTATATTCAATGTTTGCCGGATTTTTATGCGCAAGCATGTGGTATAAATTTAATGCTGCAGTCATTTCATCATTCAAATTCCCGCTTTTTAGCGCAAGATTATAATAAAAACCGGCTTTTTCTTCCAGCTCGCTTTCGCTCAATTTGGAATAATCAATCGGGATTTGATACTCCAGACCGCCCTTTATTGCTGAATAAGCAGGAATACTTATTAATATAAATAAAAATATCAAAAAAATTTTAATCAAGTGGCGCATATTATTTAACTTAATATTACATAATAATATCTATTATATCAGAAAGTTTTTTAGTAAAATAATTTTAAGAGGGTTTTGATTTAGTGAAAGAACTTGTTTGTTTATCAGTATTCATAATCTTATCAACGCTTTTTGCGATTGCGATGGTGATAGCGGGGTTTATCTGCCAGTACAGAAAAAAATGCGCGGTAAAAGATACAACATATGAATGCGGTATAGAACCGGTTTCTGACGCGAGAATTGAATTTGATGTGAAATATTTTAATTACGCGGTTTTATTTTTGATTTTTGATATTGAAACGATTTTTCTTTACCCTTTTGCTGTATTTTTAGGGATTTTAGGCTGGTTTGCGGTTATTGAGGCTTTTATTTTTGTGGCATTATTATTGTTCGGATTGTGGTTTGCTATAGAAAAAAAGATGTTGAGGTGGATTTAGGTGAATATTATTGTATCTTCTATTGATTATATTTTAAACTGGAGCAGGGCAAATTCACTCTGGCCTTTGACATTTGCGACCTCCTGCTGCGGAATTGAAATGATGCAGACAGTAGCTTCCGATAATGATATTGCAAGGTTTGGCTCGGAAGTCTTTCGCGGCTCTCCAAGACAGGCTGATTTATTAATCTGTGCCGGAACTATTACGCATAAAATGGCGCCGGTATTATTGCGGCTTTACGAGCAGATGCCGGAGCCTAAGTATGTTATTGCAATGGGGGCATGCACCTGCGGCGGCGGAATGTTTGCAGATACTTCGTATTCCGTTATAAGAGGGATTGATAAAATTATTCCGGTTGATATTTATCTTCCGATGTGTCCGCCGCGTCCGGAGGCTTTATTAGATGCAGTAAGAAAACTGCAGAAGAAGATAAAGAAAGAAACAATTATGAACAGAAAAGAGTTTGTAAATTTGCATACTTCCGCTCTTGAAGAGAAAAATAATATGCTGGAAGTAAAAGGAGGAGCCTGATGGATTGGAGTGAATTTCTTAGAATTTTCAATGACTGCGAACTTGATGGGAACAAGATTATTATAAAATCTAAGCTGCGTGAAGTAATAAATTTTGTTATTGCAAATTATACATACAATATGCTTAAAGAAATTATTGCAAATGACAAGGGGGAAGGGAAAACCGAGCTTATTTATCATTTTTATTCAACTGATGACGAGGAGGATATGTTTATTTCTATAACCGTTGACGGTGAAGTAGAAAGCATTGCTGATATTTTTAAATCTGCAGCGGCTGACGAAAATGAGATTTACGACTTATTCGGTGTAAAATTTATTGGTAATGAAAATCTAAAGAGGCTATATATGCCCGAAGATTGGAAGGGGTTTCCTTTGAGGAAGGATTATATACAAGACGATACGAGGTTAGCGTGGAATGACGATAACAACGTTTAAATTAAATCTCGGGCCGCAGCACCCTTCAACGCACGGGGTTTTAAGGCTTGTGTTAGAGCTTGAGGGGGAAAAAATTCTATCTTGCGAGCCGGATATAGGATATCTTCACCGCGGGATGGAAAAAATGGCGGAGAGGATTAGTTATATTCAGTACCTTCCGACTGTTGACAGGATTGATTATCTTGCAGGCTGTTTTTATTCAGAGCTTCTCTGCAGAATTGTAGAAAACGCGCTCGGGGTTGAGCTTCCGGATAAGGTAAGAGCAATCAGGGTTATGCTTCTGGAGCTGAATAGAATTGCATCCCACCTGTTGTGGGTAGGCGCATTTTTGATGGATTTAGGGGCTGTTTCTCCGTTTTTCTATGCTTTTAGAGAGCGGGAGATGATTTTAAGATATTTTGAAAAACTTACCGGCCAGAGGATGATGTATAATTATTTTGTCTTTGGCGGGGTAAGGAAAGATATTGATTATCTCGGGGATGTTGAAGAAATTATCTCGATTTTACCTGAAAAAATTGATGATTATGAGAAAATTATTACTGAAAATCCGATATTTTTAAGACGGACTAAGGGTAAGGGAATGCTTGATATTGATACTGCTTTAAATTACGCAGTCACAGGCGTCAACTTAAGAGCAAGCGGCATGGATTATGATACAAGAAGGTCGGATTATTTATACAGGGGATTTGATTTCGGGGTTGTAATTCTTGATGAGGGTGATGCCTGGGCAAGGTATAAGGCAAGAATTATGGAGATGAGAGAGTCTGTTAATATTATTCATCAGGCTCTTGAATACTTAAAAATTTCTCCGGCTCTTGAGCAGAAGCTTATTAACCCTGTTAACCTTAAACTTCCGGCGGGAGATTATTACGCAGAAATTGAAGCTCCGAGAGGGCTTGCATCCTGCTTTGTCCGTTCAACCGGAGAAGATAAGCCATACAGGCTTAAGTGGAGAACAGGCTCATATTATTCAGTCAATCTTTTGAGGAAAATTCTTGTCGGGGAATATTTGAATGATGCAATCGCAATAGCCGGTTCGCTGGATATTATTTTGCCGGAGGTGGATAAGTAGCATGAATTATCTTTATTTCCTCTATATTGAATTCCTTTCAAGACATAATATTCCAAAACTATTCGGGGATATTACATTCTATATTATTCCGTTTTGTGTAATCGCAGCAGCACTTATTATTGCAGTGCTGATTCTTGTGCTTGCAGAGAGAAAGCTTCTGGGGTTTTTTACCCAGAGAAAAGGGCCGAACAGAGTCGGTTTCTGGGGTGTTTTGCAGACTTTAGCAGACGCGTTTAAACTTTTATGCAAAGAAAATATTACTCCAAAAGGCGTGGACAGATTTTTATTCAATCTTGCGCCCGTTATAATATTTATTCCGGTGATGACGGCTCTCGGGATAATTCCTTACAGTGCGGAATTTACGTTTGTTAATACGCAGACAAATGTTATTTTGTATTTAATCCTTGCAGCTTTTCCGGTATTTAGTATATTTTTAGCAGGGTGGGCAAGTAATAACAAATATTCGCTTCTTGGGGCTATGAGAAGTATTTCGCAGGTTTTAAGCTATGAACTTCCGATTACTTTTGTGGTTTTATCAATTGTTGTTCTTGCTTCTTCTATGAATTTGACCGGAATTACATTAGCACAGTTTTCTAAATGGGGAATATTCGGCTGGTTTATTTTTCCTTGCATTCTGGGATTTATTATTATGTTTATTTCTGTCCTTGCAGAACTTAACAGATGTCCGTTTGATTTGCCGGAAGCAGAGAGCGAGCTTGTGTGCGGATATAATACAGAGTATTCCGGCATGAGATTTGCGCTTTTTTATCTGGGTGAATATGCGATGATGTTTGCAAATTCCATGTTTATCTCGGTGTTATTCTTAGGCGGATATCTGCCGCCTTTCGGAAAATATTTATTCTCATCATCCTTTTTAATCTATTTTGAACAGGCTTTCTGGCTGTTTTTGAAAGCCGGATTTATTATTTTTATTATGATTTGGATTAGAGCAACTCTTCCGAGACTTGCGGCGTTTGATTTATTGAAATTTTCATGGGCTGTACTGCTTCCGCTCTCTATTATTAATCTTTTTATAGCTGTCTTAATTAAGATGGGAGGGCTTGTATGATATCTGAAATCAAAGCTTTGCGGGATGGATTATGGACTGTATTCAAGCATCTTTTTAAAAAACCTGTAACATTAGAGTATCCGGAAAAAAGGCGGGAATTAAATGAAGCTTTTAGGGGAAAATTAACTGTAAACGGCTGTGTGGGCTGCGGAATATGCAAGAGAGTCTGCCCTTCCGGTGCTATTGAATACAAAAAAAACGATGAGGGAAAAGTTTATTTTTATAAATTTGATTTAAAAAAATGTATTTTTTGCGGAAATTGTGCTTATTATTGCCCGAAAGGAGCTATTAAGTTAACAAAAGAATACGAACTTGCAAGCGGAGATAAAAATGATTTAAACTTAATCTATAAAGGAGGAGCGGATGATTGATAATCCTGTAATATTTTATTCTGCAGCGTTTATGATTATTGCGTTTGCTCTTGCTGCGCTTTTTTCAAGGAATGTTATTTATTCTCTTCTCGCGTCTGTTTGTGTATTCTTTTTGGGCGCATTATTTTTCTATATTCTGGGCTCTGAATATAATGCAATAATTCAGGCTGCAATATACGGCCTTGCGGTTCCTGTTATACTCGGGATTTCAATAATGTTCAGGGGGAAATACGGGCAAAAACAAAAAAATGAACAGAGAAAATTCACTGTGCCTTATATTATGCTTATGTGTGCGGGAATATTTTGTCTTGCGTTTGTTTATCTGGTTATGATTTCTCTTGTTATGCTGCCGGATACGTTTAATTTTACCGGCATGCCGGAGATTAGTGCTTATGATAATATACTTGCGTTCGCAAAAGGGATTTTTATTAATTATGTATGGGCATTTGAACTTGTGTCACTTTTATTAACTATTGTTATTGCAGGGTTCTCTATGTTCAGAAAGAGGGGGGCGTAAATGGCAGTCAGCGTTTACAGTTATTTATTTTTAGGCCTGGTTTTGTTTCTTATCGGACTTGCGGGGTCGGTTTTGACTAAAAATGTTATAAAGGTTTTAATTTCTATCGAGTTTATGCTTTTGGGGGTTAATATAAATTTTGTTACTTTTGCGGTATTTTGTGACAGTGTAAATCTGGACGGCTGTATTCTAACGCTTTTTTATACCGGCTTAGGAGCCGTAGAACTTGCGGTTGCTTTGTATCTTTTTTATCTTATGTTCAGGAAAAAGCAGAGTGACGATATAGGGAAATATACGGAGTTATAAAAAGGGATTGAAAAAATGACAGACTTAATTCTGGATAATATTTATTTAATACTTCTTTTACCGCTTTGGTTATTTTTAATAATTATGGGCGGAAGATTTTTTTCTGTGTATGTAAATAAAAAAATTATCTATACGCTTACTCTTTTATCTTCATTTTTGGGAATACTGCTCTGTTCGGTTAGTATGTTGAAAATGGCTGACCCTGTAGTGCAAAGCTTTCCTTTTATTAAGATTAATAACTTTGCAGTAAATGCCGGTTTGTATATTGATAAATTTTCGCTTATTATGGCGCTTGTTCTTTTTCTTGTCAGTTTTTTTGTACAGTTATTTTCTGTTCCGTATATGAAAGACGAAGAGAAGAATTACAGATTTTATGCTTATTTAAATATGTTTAATTTTTCGATGACGGGGTTGTTTTTCAGTCATAACATGTTTCAGATGTATATTTTCTGGGAGCTTGCGGGGGTAATTTCTTATCTGCTTATTGGTTTTAATTATAAAAATGAGGAAAAATCCCAAGCTTCAAGACGTGTATTTATTATGAACAGGATTGGCGACACTGCGCTTATCGGGGGAATTATTGCAGTATCTTATTTTATGTATAATTATGCAGCTAACCTTTCTTTAGCAGAGCTGGCATTTGAGGATATGAATGTTATTTCAGCTCTTCTTTATGCCTATACTTCAACTCCGCATTTCTGGATAATTTGTGTGCTGTTTATTATTGCAGGCGCGGTCAAATCTGCTCAATTCCCTTTTTATACCTGGCTTCAGGATGCAATGGAGGCTAAACTTCCTGTAAGCGCGCTTCTGCACTCCGCAACTATGGTGGCGCTGGGTGTTTATTTGATGATAAGAATGGTGCCGTTTTTTATATTTGAAAAATACCTGCTTCTTCTGGTTATGATAATCGGAATTGTGACTGCGGTTATTTGTTCTATTCTTGCCTGTATAGAGACATATCCTAAAAAAGTCCTTGCATACTCAACTTCGGCTAATTTAGGCTTAATGTTCTGGGCTGTCGGGATGGGAAATATTAAAGCGTGTATTATTCTTTTTATTGCGCATGCATTTATTAAATCAATGCTCTTTTTATGTCTCGGAATTAAAAATTCTCTTGCCGGATACATTACATTCCTGCTTGGAGGCTTAAGCCTTGCGGGACTTATATTTTCCGGCATGATTTCAAAAGAGATTATGTTTGCCAAAATGACAGGCTGGACGGCAGTAATTTTCTGCGTAACAGCACTGTTAACCGCATTTTATATAATAAGGATTTCACTTGTTATGATAAAAGATGAGAAGCTTGAAAATAAAATTAATTTTGCAGAATTTATTCCAACAGCTTTTTTGTTTATCCTTAACATAGTATTCTATTTTGTCATAAGAAAACAGGCTGAATACAAGATAGCCGAACCATTCTGGTGTGCGCTTGCCGGATGGGGAGGGGTATATTTTCTTTATACAAAAAACTTGCTTACAAAATTTTGCAATACTCCTAAGCTTCTTGAGAAATTTTATAATAATATTCTGACAAAGGTTTATGATTTTATTGCAAAAGCTGCGGATTTTATTGAGATAAAAATCTTTGCAAACTATGAACCTTTAAAATGGCTGTGTAATTTATCTGTTAAAATAGCAGGATTTGTTGAAGATAAAATTATGAACGGCTCCGTAAACTTTACGACAGCGGCTCTTAAGGCAGTTTCGAAATATGATTCCTGCGCTCAGAGCGGTAATGTTCAGACTTATAATGCGTATGCGTTTATTATTGTTACAGTAATAATAAGCTCTGTAATATTTATTTACTTGTTACTTTTAAATCAATTCAGCTAAACAAAAAGGAGAGATATGGAAATATTTTTATCAATACCGTTTTTAATATTTATGCCGCTTGCGGTTTCTTTATTAGTAATATCACCGCTTTTTACACGGAATGAAATTGTTGTAAGACGTTTTTCCAAGGGCGTATTTACATTCCATTTTTTGTATTCAATACTTATGCTTGCATTCTTTGACAAAGCAAATCCTTATGTGAGTGAAATCCACTTTTTCGGGCTGGATTGGGTTCAGTCGCTGGGAATAAAATTTATATTTAAAATAGATGCAGTTTCTATGGTTTTAACTGTATTAACCTCGTTTGTATTTTTGCTGGCTTCAATTGCAAGCAAGTTTAATATAAGAGAAAACCAAAAATTTTATTATGCCATGCTGCTTCTTCTTATGTCCGCGATTTTAGGAATATTTACTGCGGGGGATATGTTTGTATTCTTCCTGTTCTGGGAGCTCGAGCTTATTCCTGCGTATTTCCTTATAGGGGGTAACTGGAACGGGGGTAAATGGGCTGGAGAAACCGGATGTGATGCTAAAAATTCTGCCGTTAAGTTTGTATTGTTTACTTTTTTAGGAAGCATGGTTATGCTTTTGGGCATTCTTCTGCTGTACTATTATAATTATACACTGAACGGAATACTTTCAGCAAGTTTTTCTGATATTATAGACTCTCCTATACCTGTATCTATTCAAAACCTTATTGCAGTATGTCTTTTAATAGGTTTTGGAGTTAAGCTCCCTATTATTCCGCTTCACAGTTGGCTTCCGGATGCTCATACAAATGCGCCCACACCGGTAAGCATGGTTCTTGCTGGAGTGTTGCTCAAAACAGGAGCTTACGGGATATATCGTTTTAATTACGAAACAATGCCGGAGTCTTTTCAGACTGCGGCGCCGTATTTGGCAATTTTGGCGCTTATTAATATAATCTATACTGCATTTGCTGCTTACGCACAAACTGATATAAAAAGAATTGTAGCTTATTCAAGCATTTCTAATATGGGCTTAATTCTGCTTGGAATGTGTGCTTATAACCGGATAGGCTTATCAGCTTCTCTATTCCATATGGTAGCACACGGACTTGTAACCTGCGGTTTATTCATGATTGCGGGAATTGTTTATTTAAGATGTAAAAACAGAAATATAAATATTTTATCAGGAATAGCTGCTTATATGCCGAGATTATTCGGGTTTGCAGTATTAATTATTCTTGCTTCAATCGGTGTTCCTTTGTTTGCACCGTTTATAAGTGAAATTTTGACAATAATCGGGGCTATGAATTCGGATTTATCAGAAGTTTTGAAATTCACTGCAATATTCTCGCTGCCGCTTTTGATTTTAAGCTCCTGTTATATGCTCAAATTCCTGCATAAAAGCTTCTTCGGCGAACCGGCGGAAGCTTATGAAAAAATTAATGACATAACGGTGCATGAATTTGTTGTGCTCGGAGCTGTTCTTGCGGGGCTTATAATTTTCGGGCTGTACCCGAATGCGATACTGGGAATGCTTTAGGGTGATGAGACGCGAAGGTAAAGGTTGTTGTGAAGTAACTAAGTGACTACGAAATATGAAAATCCCCCCGCCCCTTGTGGGAGGGGGTTAGGGGGAGGGGTCAAGCAAACAAGAACTTTTAATTGTAAAGATAAAACATAATAAGAGGATAAAAATGCTTAACGATATATTTAATATTTTACTGCCGCATATGTGTCTTGGAGGTTTTATCATACTCCAGCTTATTCTTTCAATAATCGTACATCCAAGATTGTACAGATATGCGCGTCTTGTTTCTATTTTCGGGATTGTATCTGCAATTGTACTGCTTGCAACAGTGCAGACAGAACCTCAGTATTTTGCGTTTAAAAATTCTTTAATGTCAGACAGCTATACGCTTCTCTTTGATTTTATGATACTATTGTGCGGATTTTTCTGTTCGCTGCTTACAAGAAATCTGGTTAAAACAATCAAAGGAAATGCTTATACTTTCCATGCAATATTTTTAACAGCTTTGTTTGCCGGTATGAATATTGTATCTGCAAATGACTTTTTAACCCTTTTTGTCTCAATCGAATTGTTGAGTTTTTCTTCCTATTTTTTGATAGCTTCAAGAAAGGGGTATTATTCTAAAGAGGCAGCGTTTAAATATCTTCTCACTTCTGCAGTATCAACAGGATTATTTTTGTTTGGAGTTTCCTATATGTACGGAATAACAGGCTCTGTTAATCTCTCCGACATATATGAAATTACCGCAAATCAGGAGCCCTCGGTTATGTATTCAATTTCATCAATTATGATAGTTCTGGGGCTCATATCAAAACTTGCGGTATTTCCGTTTGCTAATTGGATAATAGATGTTTACAAAGGTACTGAAAGTTCTATTCTGGCATTTCTTTCAACGGTGCCTAAATTAGCATTATTCGGAATAGTCTGCAGGCTGCTTGTTTTCCCGTTGAATAACAGTTTGGAATTGACTTTTGTACTTGCCCTTGTTTCGCTTCTAACCGCTTTCTGGGCAAATACTTATGCAATCAGAGAAAAGAATGTAAAAGTTATTTTTGCCTGTTCTGCCTCTGCTAACGCTTCATATGTATTATTAGCAGCAAGCCTCGTTTCTGTTTATAATTTGTCTACAGTAATATTCTATCTCATATGCTATGTATTTATGAATATTTCAGTTTTTGCGTTTTTAAATATATATGGTGATAAAAATTCTATGGAAGTCGAGGATTTTAATGGTTTGTTTTTCAAAAATCAAGGGCTTACAGGAGCGTATGCAATATCAGTTCTTGCTTTAGCCGGAATTCCTATAACATCAGGTTTTATTGCAAAAATTTATCTGTTTAGCGCTATCGCAAGTTCAGGGTTGATTTTTGTTCCATTCCTGCTTGCGCTCCTTTTATTAACAGTCGCGGCTTTGTATTATTACTTAAAAATTCTTTTGCCGCTTTTTGCAAAGGACTGCAGCGGCAGTACGTCTTTAACGGCAGTTTTTTCACAGAAATTTGTCCTTGTTTTTACTGCTCTTATTACAGTGTTAGTCGGAATTTTTCCTGAAATATTTATCGAACTTTGCAGATTTATTGCTTATAATATCTGATAGCAAAAAATATTTTTACGGGTTTTATTTATTCATAAGGAGAATTATAGATGAATAAAATTGATAGTACTTGTAATATACAATTTAAGGGAATAAGTCTTAGAAGAATAAGCCCGAGAAGAAAAAATTGTCAGATAGATACAGCCTGTATGCTTTCACAAAGCTTAAATGATGTTGTTGAATTAACTAAAAATGTCTCAAAGAAAAGAATGGCATTTTGGGAAGCACTTGCTGTTAATTATAACCGGCATAATTATTATAGAAAACCTGCTGAACAAGAAAATTCAAAACTGGTTAATCTTGTTTTCAGCAAGGTAAAAAATCCTAAGGATATACATAGATATATTGTACACAATTTTGCAGAGTCATTCCAAAACATCTCAAGAATATTTGATGCAGCTAAAAATAATACAAATAGTCTGGAATTTGTAAAACAGATTAATAAAGATATTTTTAAAGAACAAAGGCCTGCAGGTAATGATTTAATCCCCCGTTTGTTAGAGTCGCCGTTCAGCAGTAAGTATGTTAAAGGGTACAAGGATATAAAATCATATTTAATTCTCAATAAAGATAACCCTGATGCTGTAAGCGGGCTTGATAAAATGTTCGAAAACAATACTTTTGAAAGAAGCGTCTATGATAAAAAACTCTATGAACAGAAGATTAAGGACTCCTGGATTTTTGGAGAAACAGGGGTTTTGGATAAGCAGAAGTATCTTGAAAATTATTCAGAACCTGCAGGAGAAATAATATCTGATATGTACAGCCGTTTTCTTTTAACTCCGGAAGCAATGAAAGCCGGAAATGATAAAGAGGTGCTAAATATTATAAAAACTACTACTGATGAGAACTTGGAGCTAAGACTTAAGCTTTTAGAAAATTTTAGTGTGTCTGGTAACTATGATGCAAACGGCAAAAATAAAACTATAACGGGTCTGAATAAATTATTTGATACTGTAGATAGATATAAAGATGCCAGAAGTTTTGTTACAGAGTCTATGGCTGATGTCAAAAACAGATTATCTCTTGAAGAACTCAATGAAATCCTCGGGTTTGTACCTTTAAAAAGTCTTAATGTGTTTAGAAAAAACGCTTTAAGAATAATTTATAAAACAGAAGGAAATTCCAGAATTCAGGCGCTTAGAGATGAGATTACGAACCCGTTTTTTGAAACAGAAGCTTCAAAAGAGCATAAAAGACTTGCTTTAAAATACGGCTATGTTAAGAAAGACTCGTTTATAAAAAATCTTATAACAAAAGTTGAGAATTATTTTAATGTTGTAAGGTATTCTTTCGTTAAAGATAGTGAAAAAACAATTTCCCTTCCGGCGGATTTAAAACCATTAAATATCACTGCAGAGCCGGTTGTTTCTAAACCGGAAAAAGTTGATGCTAAAGCTGTCGTAAAAGAAAATGTTCTTTCTTTTGTCACTAAAAAACTCAGCGCCAAAACTTTTGACAGACAAAAAACAGCTTATAGCGCAAATGCTACAAAAATGCGCTTAGGAATGCTTCCGGAAATCTTTGCCTCTGTTGCTGATACAAGAAAAGCAGATAGAACTGTAGGAAAACGAAAAAATCAAGCTTATAATAAAGATGTGCTGGATTTGTATCTGCGGATTAACGGAAATAACAAAAAATTTGTTAACTATCTTCTTAAAAAACGTAATGTAGATAACACACGTATGTTCAATGTAAAAGAGATTATTGCAATGCTGGATAAAGCAGAAGCAAAAATTGCTGCCAATAAAAAATCTAACCCTGAATACAGAGCCCGCGATGCAAGAAGATACTACAACCACCTGTATGAAGCCAAAATCCAGCAGTACGGCAAACTCACAAAACCACGCAATAAATAATCCCTGACAGGCATTTCACTTATGAGGGAGACCCGTGGTTCCAATTTTATCCTGTAATCTTAACCAAATGTCTCCCGACAGATAAGTATATATTTACCCCTTCCCCTCTGGTTAAAAATCTGATTTGATGGTAATATAGTAGTAATTCAAAGAGGATTGGAAATTATGAAAGCTGCGGAATATTTTAATAAAGGTTATACCTGCGCGGAAAGCGTGATTATGGAAGCTATCGAAAAAGGACTTGTACCGAAAGAACTTCTTCCTGTCGCTACAGCATTTTCCGGCGGCATGGGCTCCGGATGCTTATGCGGTGCTGTTGCTGCTTCACAGATGGTCATCGGTTATCTTTTCGGACGTGAAAATGATGCCGGAAACGAAGTTCTTGCAAGGGCCAAGGCAAAAACATTTATTGATGAATTCAAAAAAAGCCATAAAGCAACATGCTGCAGAGTCTTGACTGCCGGAATGGATATGGCTTCTCCTGAGAGAAAAGCACATTGCACAAATATGGTTAGTGATTGCTCAAGAATTCTTGAAGAAATGGTTAAGGTAAAAGTTTAATGTTCAATAGAGTCCTGTTCAAAAAAAGAATACTTTTTGTCGGAATTCCTGATATGGCTTATATCGGGCTCGACGGGCTTTTGATGGCAGGCGTTAATATTGTCGGGGTTATGGGGCCTAAAAAAGACCATAATATGTTTTATGATTTTAAGCAGTTTGTTCTTTCAAGAAGGCTTAATTATATAGATTACGATGAACTTGATGAGCCGCAGCTAATTGAAACAATACGTGCTCTGGATATAGATGCGGCTGTTGTCTGCTCGTTTAATTACAAAATCCCTAAAATCCTTTTGGAGTCAGTAAAAGACGGATTTATTAATGTCCATCCATCAATGCTTCCAAAATACAGGGGCGGAAATCCTTATTCAAGAGTTATTATGAACGGCGAGACAGAGACCGGAGTTACAATTCATTTTATGGATGAAAGCTTTGATACAGGAGATATTATTGCACAGAAACCTTATCATATACATTCAAAAGCTACAATGGGAACTATTTTTAACGAACTGAATGTAATCGGGATTGAACTTTTGCTTCAGGTTCTGCAGGCATATGAAAATCAGCCTCTTCCGCGGATTAAACAGCCGGCAGGAGAGTTTGTGTCGGGAAAAGGGTTAAGCGAAAAAGAAGTTTTCATTAATTATAATAAAACCGCAGAAGAAATCGAACGGTTTGTGCGCGCCCTTAATCCGTTTATTCTTGCAAGTACAACATTCCGCGGAAATATGATGAAGATAATGAAAGTAGAGGTTGCATCAGACGCTTTTTGTATTCCTCATCCTGCCGGAACTGTAGCAAAAATTGAGGACGACAAGTTTTTTATTGCAACCTCAAAGGGGCTTGTTGTGCCGACAGTTATGCAATTCGGGAGCTTCTTTATGGGAGACAGCAAAGACTTTTTAAGAATAGTTAACCCCAAAATCGGCGAAGAATTCAAATAGGGGGGGGGTAAATATATGAAGTGTATTTATCGGGAGACATTAGATCAAGATGCCAGGTTGGATTTAAGATTACAGGTCTCCCTCAATGGTCAAACTACAGGAATGCAGGGGGGGGAAATGTATGAAGTGTGTTTGTCGGGAGACATTAGGTCAAGATGACAGGTTAGATTTAAGATTACAGGTCTCCCTCGATAGTCGAACTACAGGAAAATAGGCAGGGGATGAATAAAGATATGGATAAGTTGAATTTTTTAACAGCAGGGGTACCGCTAAGAGCGGGTAATAAAGGATATGGAGCCGGGTTTGAAATACTTAATGATATGGGCTTAGACGGGCTTGAGCTGGAATTTGTAAGAGGAGTCAGAATAAGCGATAAAAGCCGTGAAGCTGTCAGTAAGTCCGGAAAAGTTATTACTGCACATGCCCCTTTTTATGTTAACTTAAATGCTCGTGAGCCGGAGAAAGTTGAAGCAAGCGCGCAGAGAATTATTGAGACTGCCATAACTGCAAACGAGCTTGGCGGATACAGTATAACATTCCATGCAGCTTATTATCTCGATATGGATAAGGAGCTTGTTTTCAAACAGGTTGAGGCGCAAACAAGGTTGATAACAGAAGCGCTTGCAAAAGATAATAATAAGATTTGGATAAGACCGGAGACAACCGGAAAAGGTACGCAATGGGGGGATTTGGAAGAGATTATAAGATTATCTAAAGAGTTTGAAACAGTTCTTCCCTGCGTTGATTTTTCCCATCTTCACGCAAGATATAATGGAATTTCTAATACTTATGATGAGTTTTGCGCAATCTTTGAAAAGATTGGAAACGAACTCGGGCAGAGAGCGTTAGAGAATTTTCACGCTCATATTGCCGGGATTGAGTACGGGGCTAAAGGCGAAAAGAAGCATTTGAACCTTGAAGAGTCTGACTTTAATTACAAGGATTTATTGAAAGCGTTTAAAGCGTTCAGCGTAAAAGGTGCTGTTGTCTGCGAAAGTCCTAATATTGAAGATGACGCCAAACTACTTAAGGATTACTATTTGAGTTTGTAAATTATTTGTTATCATAAGTATTCCAATAAAAACAAAAAGAACGTTTTCCTCTCCCTACGGGAGAGGAGCAGCCGTGTTTGAGGCGGGAGCCGAAAACTACGGATGCGGTGAGGGGGCAATGTTATCCCGCAAGGAAAAGTTAAAAACGGAAAGATATAAATTTGAAAACTTTATCTTCAATATTCCCCTAACGGGGCTGCCACCTCACCAAGAATTTCTAATACTCAACTGACGTTTCGTATTGAAATTCTATCCTCTCCCGTAAGGCGAGGAAGTGTGCAAGCCTTGATTTATTTTAAGTGTTCCAATAACAAAAAGTACGCCTTCCTCTCCCTACGGGAGAGGAGCAGCCGTGTTTGAGGCCATGCCGAAAACTACGGATGCGGTGAGGGGGCAGTCAATACAGACAAATAAAAAATTATAAAATGAATTCTAAAAGAACAGTTTATTTAGATAATATAATTATAAGTTAATATTGGACATGTATGCTTAACCAACCACCGATTTACAATCTTGTTTTTACAGGACAGTTATACCACAACAGCGAAGGAAGGCTCTATGCTTAGCGCCGACTCCCTCCCTTTTGAGGCACTAGTGTCCAAGAAAAATTTTAGAGGTTCGCCCCCAGCCAAATATCAGTTAGAACCCCTCCCCGAAATCAAAGATTTCGACCCTCCCACAGGGGGCGGGTAGGCTCCACGCCTGGTGTGACGGCTCCCTCGCCCCTTGTGGGAGAGGGAAGAATTTCAAGTTGAGCTTTAGCGAAACTTTGAAATTCGGGTGAGGGGTCTTTTTTATGTCTTTACATTATATTATTTTATATAAGGGTTTCTCTTTTCAATTTTTCTTGGACACTAATGCGCCCTACGGGAGAGGATAGAATTTCAAAAACAGAAGTTGAGTATTAGAAATTCTTAGTGAGGGTGCAGTAAGACATTAAGTTAACGAGATTTTTCAAGCTCACTAAATAATTATTTTCGTCCTTAGAATAACGATGAGTATGAGAAGTTTTGTCGTTTGGACATACTTGTACAACAATAACTTATAATTACATTATCCAAACAAACTGTCCTTGTAAAACTTATTTTATAATTTTTATTCATACCTGCAAACTACCCCCTCACCGCATTCGTAGTTTTCGGCACAGCCTCAAACACGGCTGCTCCTCTCCCGTAGGGCGAGGAAATTTGCCTGAGATTTTGAAAGAAAAACATTTTTACAGCAGCTGCAACGCAATCGCTGGTGTCTGGTTGGCCGTCGCAAGCAGAGTAGCTGAAGCCTGTTGGAGGATTTGCATTTTTATATATTGGGAACTTTCTTCTGCGATATCTGCGTCGCGTATGGTTGAACGTGAAGAAACAAGATTATCATACTGGATTGATATTTCATCAAGAACGCTCTCTAAACGATTTTGAACTGACCCTAGTTCGGTTTGTTTATTTGAGAGGCTCTCAAGTATTTCATCAAGAGTTGTTAAAAGGTTCGGATTTTCTATATCAGAAGAGAGTCCGCTGATGCTAAACGCTGTTGAAAAAGTTATCTGTGATGATGTATCAGAACCTATTCCCACCTGCAAGGTTATATCATGGATTACATTAGAAATTTTAGCTATATTTAAAGTTATAACAGCACTACTATTATCAATATTGTACAATTCCATTTTAGGATTTATATCTTCATTATATGTCACATTATTTATTGTTACATTGTTTATGTTGCCACCTATTACACCAAGGGCAGGGGTTATAGTATCTCCTTCTGGAGATGATACTAATGCTTCTGTATAACAATTTTCTATAATACAAGAGCCTGAACTATTTCCTATAATCCCACCTGCAAGAATACCTGTAACATCCCCCAAGACAAAACAATTAGAAATAACTGTATTACCACCATTAACATGTCCTGCAATCCCACCACCTATAAAAGTGTTTGTAATATTTACATCCGTCCAACAATTATCTACGCTTGAATTATCACCCACCAAACTTCCAACTAGTCCACCTGTCCCTCCCAAATTTGCTATAGTTACGACTCCTGTAACCCAACAATTAGAAAATTTTGTGTTATTTGCAGTTACAGCAACTGGAGAATAAACACCTTTAGTGACACTTATATTTTCAAGGCCTAAATTTTTTATTTCTGAGTTTTCTAAAGTTCCAAATAAAGGATCATTTAGATTTGATATTATATGTCCATTGCCATCTAATACAATGCTATCTGTAGTCTGCATAACAAGACCACTACCTCTATTAATTCGTATGCCTGACATATCAATATCTTGTGCTAATACAAATTCTCCTCCAGAAATTCTAGTAGAATTTTCAAGAAGTTTTTCTAGTTCTTCTGGCGATGAAATACTATAGATTCCTCCAGTAATTGATTGACTTAGATTAACATCCTTAAAAGCTGGCATTGTACTCGTATCTCTAGGATTAATTTCATTCATAAAACCTTTTTCATTTAAAACAACTTTTTTTCCATTTATAATAGGGCCTTGAATATTTTCACCAAAAAGTTTTATTCCGTTGTATTCCGCAGTTGCCATGAGGCGATTAATCTCTAATGTTATACCGTCTGCTTCTTGTCTGATAGCATCGATTGAGCTGCTACCATAGGTGCCGTTTTGAGCTTGCACGGTGAGAGCTCTCAAGCGGGAAATTCTGTCCGATATCTGCTCTAATGTGCCCGATGCTGTTGAGACCATATCTAGGCCCATTGAGGCATTATCTTCAGCTACCTGATATGCGCCGATTTTGGTTGACATGCTGGTAGAGATTGAATAGCCAGCTGCGTTGTCTTTGGCTCCGTTGATTTTAAAGCCCGTTGTCATGCGCTCGATAGCCTGGTTTAAGCCGAGGGTTGAGTTGAGGAGGTTGGATTGGACGATTAAGGATGAGAGATTGGTGTTGATACTTAGCATGTTGACCTCCTTTGGGCAGGAGTTGACCCCTCTCCTGAATTTCTAAGTTTCACGGAGCTCAACTTGAAATTCTGCCCTCTCCCGCAAGGGGCGAGGGAATAGGCTTGTAATTGGCGGGAAAGTGTGCCCCGTTCCGATCTTCCATCATTTGAGAGGAAGCCGGCGCTAAGCGTAGAGCGTTCCTTCCCTAATGAGGGAAGGTTAGGATGGGTGACTGCCCGAAAGGGGAGTGTATTAAAGTCGATAGCTTTAACTGGGGCAAGATTTGTTAGCACCCACCCCAGCCCTCCCTCATTAGGGAGGGAGGCGGCGTGTTTTAACGCAGAAAATTTTGAGAATAAAATAGCTCTAAAATAACTACAAAAGCAAGCTTCTAGACTTGCCCCCCCCCCCGAAAAGCATGACTACAAGCGGGTTTGAGGCAATATACATTTTCTGCTCTGCTTCTTTTGAATACAACATACCTAATCAGTTCCTTTGATTATTATACTTTATTAATTCCACATTCTCATAATTAGTAACGCTTTTTATATAGAATTTTTACAAAAATTAACATTATAATATTGATTAATTCTAAACTTGACATAACTAGTATTTATAACGACAATAAAATAAGAAACTAGGGGAGTATATATGACAAAGCAGACTTTTTTACATGATAAACATGTTGCACTCGGTGCGCGTATGGTAGATTTTGCCGGCTGGGAGATGCCTGTGCAGTATTCATCAATTATAGATGAACATAAAACAGTGAGAGAAACAGCCGGGATCTTTGATGTGTCACATATGGGAGAAATTATTGTATATGGTGAAGACGCTCTTCCGTTTTTGAATAAACTTGTTCCGCAGGATATTACAAAACTCGTTGATTTAAAGGCTGTATATTGCCAGCTTACAAATAAGAATGGCGGAATAATTGACGATTTAATAATCTACAAACTTGAAGATAAAAAATATTTAATAATAGCGAACGCTTCACGCATAGACGAGGACTTAAACTGGATGGTCAGAAATAAATGCGGTTTTGATGTTACAATTGTAAACGAGTCGCATAATTATTCGCTTCTGGCAGTTCAGGGGCCAAAAGCATGTGAACTTATAAAATCGCTCGGTATCGAAAATTTACCTTCATTTTTCCATATCAAAAGAGGGGAACTTTTTAACATAAATGTTTGGATTTCAAGAACCGGTTATACAGGAGAGGACGGAGTCGAAATTCTTGTACGTAATGAGTTTTCAGAATACCTCTGGGATAAATTATTATCTACGGGAAAACCTTTTGGGATAAAGCCTATCGGACTTGGTGCAAGGGACACTTTAAGGCTTGAAGCAGGACTGCATCTATACGGTAATGATTTGGATGAAAATACAACCCCGATTGAAGCAGGATTATCCTGGTCTGTATCAAAAAATAAAACAGAAGATTACAACGGAAAGTCCGCTATTGATAAACAGCTTAAAGAAGGAATTACAAAAAAACTAATCGGATTTAAAATGCTGGATAAATCAATTGCAAGGCATGGCTATGAAATATATTCTGCTGGCGAACAGGTCGGAATTGTAACCAGCGGCGGGGTTTCACCAATAAGAGGCGAAAATATAGGTATGGGTTATATAAAAAACCTTGACAATTTAGCTGTAGGCTCTACAATTCAAATATTGATACGTGAAAAACTTCACGATGCCGAAATAGTTAAACGACCATTTGTTGAAAAAAAGAACAAAACTAATATATAGGAGAATAGTCGAATGAACGAAAGTATGTTATGCACAAAAACACACGAATATGTACTTGAGCAGGGTGATAAGTACGAAATCGGCATTACCGATTATGCAATTGAACAACTGGGAGATATTGTTTTTATTGAACTTCCGGAGACAGGCAGTGAATTTGCGAAAAACGAGGCTTTCGCTACAATTGAATCTGTAAAGGCTGCTTCTGAAATTTATATGCCTATATCAGGTACTGTGGTTGAAATTAACGAAGAAATTGTTAACAGTCCTGAACTCTTAAATGATGAAAGCTATGAAAATAAATGGTTAATAAAGATTACATCAAAAGCTGATCAGGTTGAATTTGCAGATTTATTGGACTACTCGGATTATAAAGAAGAAATTGAATAATGAAAAATTTTATATCGCATACTGATGATATTAGAAAAAAAATGCTTGAAGAGATTTCCTGCTCTTCAATAGAAGATTTATTTAAACAGGTTCCGGTTAAGCTTAAGGATTTTAATATAGCCAATCCTTTAAGCGAACTCGAGACACAGCGGGAAATAAAAGCAATTGCAAGAAAAAATAAGACTGAATATTCAACTTTTATGGGAGGCGGAGTTTATGATAAATTCATTCCGGCAGCGGTAAACTATGTAGCTCAAAGGTTTGAATTCCTTACTGCTTACACTCCGTATCAGCCTGAAATATCTCAAGGAACATTGCAGGTTATATATGAATATCAGACAATGATTGCAAGGCTTACGGGCATGGATATAGCTAATGCTTCAATGTATGATGCAGCATCGGCTTGCGCAGAGGCTGTTTTAATGGCGCATAGAATTTGTAAAGGCAAAAAGAATAAGGCTCTTGTTTCAAACCGACTTAATCCTGAATATAAAGAAGTCATAAAAACATACTGCTGGGCACAGGATATAGAGATTGAATGGTTTGAAAATGAGCTTCCTGATGATACAGCTGACTATTTTTGCGTTTTAATACAGTATCCGGATTATTATGGAGAAATTCCGGTATTAAGCAAACCCGATACCACTTATATAGTTTGTGCCAATTTATCAGCACTTTCGATTTTAAAACCGCCTGTAGAAGCTGATATCGTTGTCGGAGATATCCAGCCTTTAGGGATTGCAATGAATTTTGGAGGCCCGCATGCGGGTTATATGGCGTGTAAAGAAGCTTATATGCGCCAGATGCCGGGAAGATTAGTCGGGCGCACTCTGGATGCGGACAGCAGACAAGCATTTACTCTTACTATTCAAACCCGAGAACAGCATATTAAAAGAGAAAAAGCTACGAGTAATATCTGTTCAAACCAATCACTTATTGCTCTGGCTGCAACTCTCTATTTAAGCCTGCTTGGCGAAAAAGGTTTTAGAGAAACAGGCGCAATTTCCGCCAATCTTGCCCATGCTCTTTCAAGAATGCTAAAAGGAAAAGGGGTAAAGACACTTAATGAAAACTTCTTCGATGAGTTTGTAGTTGAAATAGACGATTCTGATAAATATTTAGCAAACCTAAAAGAACAAGGAATTTTAGGCGGTATAAAGATTGATAAGCGCCATGTTCTTGTCTGTACTACAGAGATGAATACGGAAGAAGAGATTATAAACTACGTTGAAGCAGTTTAGACTTTTGTAAATTATATTGAAGCCCGCTTATTAAAAAGACTGCTTTTTTGTTATAATTAAAATATTCAAAAAGAAAAGAGCAGGAGCCAATATGGAAAGATTTGTCGGTATAATAGGTATTGCAGTTATATTTTTAATTGTTTTTCTGATGTCAAATAACAGAAAAGCTATTAATTACAAAACAATTATTACGGGTTTTATACTGCAAATTCTGTTTGCTGTATTTATTTTTAAAGTTCCGCTCGGGCAAAAGCTATTTTTAATGATAGGACTATTTATCCAAAAAATACTTGAATTTGCAACCGAAGGCGGATTATTTGTATTTGGCCCCTTATTGCAAAAAGCAAAATTAAGCGAACTGTTTGGTGCCGGAAGCAGTATTTTCGCGGTTCAGCTTATATGTACAAACATATTTATGATGGTTTTGGTTAATATTCTATATTACTACGGAATTATGCAGAGAGTCGTTGCAGCTTTAGGTAAAGCAATGAATAAAATCATGCATGTATCAGGAGCAGAAGCACTCTCAAATGTTGCAAGCTCTTTTGTTGGTCAAATATTAGCCCAAATAATGATTAAACCGTATTTAGAGAAGCTTACCCGCTCCGAGCTTCTTGCTTCAATGTCAGGAAGCATGGCCTGCATTTCCGGTGCAATTATGCCTATTTATATAGGTATGGGCATTCCAGCACATTATATATTAGCATCTTCAATTATGGCCGCACCGGGAGCTATGATTTTATCAAAAATTATTTACCCTGAAACAGGAGAACCTGAAACCAGAGACCATATTAGAATTTCAAAAAGAAGAACTTTTACAAATGTGTTTGAAGCAATTTCAAACGGCGCTTCTGAAGGTATGAAAGTTGCAATAAATGTAACAGCAATGATTTTGGCTCTCGTTGCCCTTGTCGCATTTATTGACTGGGTATTAAGGCTTAGCGGATTATTTCTTTACAAATTCTGCCCTGGTTGTTCTCATTTCGCATTCTTAAGCCATCTTTCCTTGAAATTAATTCTCGGTAAGATATTTGCTATATTTGCTCTAATCATAGGCGTACCGCTTCAAGACGCTTCAACAGTAGGCGCGCTTATGGGAACAAAACTCGTGCTTAATGAAATGGTTGCCTATGTAGATTTAACCCACGTTGCTCATTCAATTTCGCCCAAAAGTTTTATGCTTGCAAGCTTTGCTCTCTGCAGCTTCGGAAACTTTGGCTCAATTGCTATACAAATCGGCGGTATAGGAGAGCTCGCACCTAACCAGAAGAAAAATCTGGCCAGATTAGGGCTAAGGGCGCTTATCTGCGGAACATTAAGCTGCTATCTATCTGCTGCTATTGTTGGAGTATTGCTCTAACATAATTTCTTGCTCCAGTGACAAGTTTAAATTCTTCATATTAGTAATTCTTTCAGATAGCATATCCAGCATATTTATATAATGGTTTCTCTCTGCGCTGAGTTTTGCAACCATCTCTGCAGGGATTCCGTAATACTGCCCGTTAAATTCTCTCTCTCTGCAAGACTGTCTTGTCATTTCGACTATTGTATCCGCAAAATAAAGTTCATTAAATGTTTTTTCGTGAATATCCAGCAATTTATTGTTGTGATATCTGGTCATAACATCCTCCATACTATTAAACTGTCTCTTTCTTAATTCCAACCTATATTAATAGTATAAAACGACCATAAAAAATGTTATTAATATATTTTCCAATTATAAATTATTTACATGTAATAAATGCATTAAGGTATTGTATAAGTTCGTTAAATTCCATATTTTGACCTGATTTTTGCCTGTTTTCAAGATACTCGTTTATTGTTTGCAATATTTCTAAAAAGATTGATTCAGAAATATTATTTTCACAGTAATCTTCATATACATCCAGAATATAGGCATATGTATCTTCTCCGGAGTGTTTTTTTATTTGAATAAAAGCTTTTTTAAGTTCATCGTTGTTAAAGTTTACATTCAATATATTATAATACAGCCCGGCAGAACGCTTTAACTTACGCATTAATGTGTCTTCAGACATATATTGCATCATTGTTTCAAAATAATTCACAAAGCTCTCATAAAGCCTGTCTGGATTAAACTGTTTGTAATGAAATTTTGTTATAAAAAAATCTTTTAAAAATGTAGTGACATCACGGTCTTTTGGAAAATATAACTTTCTTATATCAAGCCAGTCATTTTCAACACCATTCTCTTTCAAAAAATCTTCTATGAGTGCAATCTGGTTCAAATCTCTGGTATTATTTAATTTATAATACAGGTTACGTTTAGAAACATTATCCGTTTCGACTAAGGTAACTGTAACCTTTTTTAGCATTGTAAAAATTTTTGCCGCTTGTAATCTCTCTTCTTTAATCTGCGACCAGAAATTATGCAGAAGTACAAACATCGGCTGTGCTTTTTCATGTCCAGATAATCTTTCGCCGTTTATGATTTTATTATAAAGCTCATTATCCGACTCGTTTAAATGAAGCTTAGATTTTGAATTATGTATCAAATATTTGCTTCTTATAGTTTTAATAGCTTTAGCATTTTGTTCTGTTGTTTTCTTATAGCACTCACACACTGCATGTAAAAGCAAAGACAAGGAAACAATTCTATTAAGCCCGTCTACAATCGTATATTGGTCTATGCTCTTTTGGTTTACATAAATAAGGCCTAAATCAATTTTTTGTGTAAACTGTTCATCTTCTGTCATCAAATCAAGAAAATTGACAAGCTTACCGTTACACCTTGCATAATCCAAGGTGAACAAATCCCGCGCACTATTAATAAATTCCAGTAAGTTAACAACCTTCATGCTTAATCAGTAAGAACAAAACCGCCGGACGGAACATTTTTCAGCTTATCGCCCTCAATTTTTGCTCTCAAATTTTTGATGTATTTATAAACATAATCTCTTGGTAAATCCAGCAGCTTTGCCAAATCTTTTGCAAAAACAGTCTTGCCTTTATTATTCAAAAGATATTCAAAAACCATTTGCTCTCTATCAGTAAGAGATTTTTTTAATATTATCTGTGACTCCTTTTTAGAAGAAGACAGTTTTTCTACTTTTTCCAGCACTGTTTCAATCTTATTCTCTGCAGATTTTACGTTTCTCTTAAGAGTTTTTTCTATTTTACTGTTTTGATTAAGACTCTCATTAGAGACAGACTTGCTTGCTGATAAGTTTCTTTTGTTTATAGAAAATGGTGTATGAGATATCTGCCTTTCTCTTTTAAACGCACGTTCAGCAATTTTTGAAAAGCCATCTTTCATATTAGAACTTGTATTAGAAGAAGTTCCCTTAGACATTACAATATCAACAACATCATTTGTAGGCTTACTCTCTTCAACTTCTTTCCCAAGCCGTGCAGCAAATTCTTCAAGTGTAATTTTCTCCAAAGAGCTTCTCCATTGTCTTATCTCTTCCTTCGTTAAATAATTAGGCATCAAATATCTCCTATACTCACCTGTGATAGTCTAACTTAATTCCCCATAACGGATTTTCTTTTTATAATGTACCATAAAATCTTAAAAAAAAATCAAAATATTGCGCGATGTAAAGATTTTTTTTAAGATTAATAATCCTGAACAATTCTTCCCGGCAGATTATTTTGCTGAACCGTATAAAGCAGTGACTCTGCACTGTTTTTATTCTTAAATATACCGACTTGTAATGTGTAATTATTTGACCCGATACATTTTACTATTGGAGTCAACCCTGTTCCTGATTCCTGGATTATATCTTTTGCAACCTTTGCCTGCTCTGCAGAGGTATAAGTTCCGACAAAAACCTTATATACAGGCTCTACATTAGGATCAGGCTGGTTTAAAGCTTCTGCAACAGTAGTATTTGTATCCTCCGCTCTTGAAGCCTCTTCTATTTTTACAGTTTCAACTGTTTTTTGTTTCACAGTATCATCCGGATGAGCCATCAAATCTGAAAAACTCCTGCCTTGATCTTCATTTTGTATCATCTCTAATCTGTTATCTACAATCTTTTTTGTCTCCTCTTGCTGGTCAAATGCCGTTTCTTCCTGCTGATAATCACCTATTGATGTATCAACAGTAGGAGAGAATGATTTAATCAAGAATGTAAATACCAAAAGCATACCGAAAAAAGAGATAATAAAAATCTTAAGAAGTCCGTTTTCTTCCTTTTGTGCCTCTTTTTTCATATACTTTTTGTAACCGAATTGTTTTCCCATTAATTTTATACTCCGCGTACTTTTGTGCTCGCTAATTTTATATCTTCTAATTCTTCTGAATACCGTTTCATTACTTCAAGAGCAAATTCTTTTGTATCTTCTATTCCGAGTTCGCTGGTAAGTCCTGATGCTTTAACAGGAGCCCCTTCTGATAATATATTTAAACCTGTATGAATAAGAACAGATGTAATAGATTTTGTTGCAATAGAAACAGAGAGTTTCCTGCCGTCTATCATTAAATCGTCGCCGTTTCTAACAACAAAAATACCTTTTTCTTCCAGAAGTTCTTTTATAATACACATCAAGAGCCTCTGCCTTAAAACACCTTCTTCAAGCCCGATTCCGAATTGCTCTGTTATAAAACTAAGCATATATTTGCTGTAAATAGGCTCATTATTTATAACATCTTCTATATCAACCATTTCAGTTAAATCGACTTTACATTCACCTCGAAATGCAACTATAGCATCACCCTGGATATTAAAATTCTTATAAATCCAGTGAGGCGCAAGTTGAGAGCCTATATATTTTATCTCTTCTTCAATAAACTTAGTTTTCATCATTTTTCAAATAATATATTGATATATTTTTCCCCTTGATTTGCGATTAAAGCTTTTTTTAAATGGTTACACGATTCGCATACTCCGCAATGCATATTTCCTTCCCTGTAGCAGCTCCATACAAGCTCTAACGGAATATTATTATCCATTGCAATTTTTACTATATCATTCTTAGAATAATTAATCAAGGGCGCTATAACTTTTGGATGATACAGCGTAGATTTTTGAAAAACCTTACTGATTTCTTCCCTAAATTCCTCGGTATTATCAGGAAAAGTTTTACCCTCATCTTTATTTGCGCCAAATATTATATAATCAAATCCGAAAGAGTCTGCAAAAGCCGCAGCTATATTCAAAAATAGTCCGTTCCTGTTAGGAACCCATACTGATTTTGCACTATTTTCTGTTCCAAAACCTTCAGAGGGGATTTCATTTCCGGAAACCAAAGCTGTTTTAGTAATCTCTTTTAACCAATCGAGTTTTATAACTTTATTTTCAATATTATAAAATTCGCAAATCTTTTTAGAAGCTTCTATTTCCTGTTTTACTGCCTTTTGCCCGTAATCAAATGTCAGCGCAAGCTCAATACCATACTTTTCTTTCACAAACCCAAGCGCTGCAAGAGAGTCGAGCCCTCCGGACATAAGAATAACAGACTTACTCACCGGCTTCATCCTCATACTCTTCAATTATTGATTTTGCTTCTGCTTTCATGAATTCTGAATAACCAGGCAAAGAAATAACCTCATCAAGTATATCTCGCCCTTTCAAATTATACATAGCTATAAGCGCATTTCTCTGAACTTCACTATCCTCATCTTTAAGAGCTGTTCTTATTAAATCAGAAGCTTCTTCATACTCACTGCTCATAAGAGCTTCTATCGTATTAATCCTGACCATCGGGGATGAATCCATCAAAGCTTCTTTAAGCACCTTTAAAACCCTTCTATTATTTATATTAAGCTTCCCGAGCGCCTCTATAATTCTCTCCTTAAGAAAAGAAAACTTATCCCATAATCCCTGTTTAGCTTCCATAATAGAAACAAGCGGATCAATAGCGCTCTCATCACCCAGA
>CALVEE010000070.1 GCA_944326495.1 Candidatus Gastranaerophilales bacterium
TCCCAGAGCGGAAGCTATGTGCAAAGGTGCAGAGTCAGAGCATAAAAATATTTCTGCTTTTGATATTAATTCCGCAAGCTCGCGGAGATTTTTTGTCTTGCCGTACATGTTAGTAAATTTATCAGCAGAAACAGTATTTACAATTGTCTCAATTGTTTCTTTATCGTCAGGCCCGCCTGCAAGAATAACTTTTTTCCCCGCAAGAGCAAGTTTATCAACAACTTCTGCCCAAGTCTCTGCAGGAATTGTTTTTATCATGTTTTTTCTAACGCTTAAAAGACTTACTCCCGGATGAATAAGAACAGTATCAGGTTCGGTATCTCCTTTCTCGATATTGATTTGCGGAAGCTCTGTTACAATATCCGTCAAAGGCCGGACTAAGTCGTGATACATTAAAGCAGCATACTGATTTTTATTTAATTCAACAGCTTTTGTAAGCAAAAGTCCGCTTAGTTTTCCGGTATTATAACCGTAACGCTCTTTGATAAAAGTTAAAAACAAAAATATTGAAATAAATTTATTTGAGCCTGATGAAATTACGATATCAAATCTTTTTGTCCAAATCTTAAATAAAAGTTTTAAAAGTTCTAAGTATTTACCTTTTCCTTTTATATTTGCAGACAGAGTTTCATCTATAATATCCGTAAGACCTGTAATTCCCTTGCTTCTTGGCTCAAGCGCCAGCGTAATTCCGGAAGCCGGAAATTCTTTTTTGACAGAAATAATTGATGGGAGAAATAAAATCTCATCACCGAGCCCGCCAAAATTTATAAAAAGAATTTTCTTTTTCATAACTTCTTTTTACTTGAAAAATGTTACATTTGCAATAATTGATTTTGGTATATGCTTAAAATATAATTTTTTTATAGAGAGTATAAATAGATGAAAATAGCGAATGATAATAATCAAAAAGAAGAATACAGGGAATTTTTAAAAAACATCCGCGAGGAAAGAGAAGGTACTTCTAATTTTGCTAAACTATTATTTACGATTGTACTTGCCGTATTATGCGCTGTAATAGTCTGCGTGACGGTTGTAGAGAATAATTTTTTCCTGAACAGCCTTAATCCGGATAAATCATCAGATGAGTTTTTCTCTAAAAAAGAGCGGGGTAATTTTGAAGTTCCGTTTTCGCCGAGGAGACAGAATATATTGCTTCTCGGAGTTGACTCAAACGGTGAAGGAACTAAAATGTGGGAAGGAACACGCTCTGATACCATCGTGATTGTTAATATCGACCCTAAAACCAAAACGATTAACGCAATATCAATTCCCAGAGACAGCAAAGTTTATCTTCCTGACAATCATGGAATACAGAAGATTAATTCCGCTCACGCACTGGGGGGAGTCGATTTAGTCAAGAAAACGCTTAAAGAAACTTTTGGAATAAAAATTGATAAATATATTATTGTCCACGATGAAGCTGTTGAAAAAATAGTTGACGCATTAGGCGGAATTCCTATTTATGTTGAAAAGCCGATGCATTACCATGATTACGCCGGAAAACTTCATATTGACCTTCAAAAAGGCAATACTGTTTTGAACGGCAAACAGGCTGTCGGGTATTTGAGATATAGAAAAGACGGACTGGGTGATATTGGAAGAACCCAGCGCCAGCAGTGGTTTATGAGGAGTTTATTTGAAAAACTTCATTCGCCGCAGGTGATTACAAAAATTCCGGAAGTTTTGAATATTTGTAATACTTATGTAAAAACCGATATGAGTTTTTATGAACTGTCTCAATACGCTGCATTTGCAAGAAGTGTTGATGAGAACAAAATCGAGATTGCAACTCTTCCGGGAGCTCCAAATCAAAGAGGATATATAAGCTATTGGATTTTAGACCCTCAAAAAACACAGGAAGTTATAAACAGAATGATATACCGCGATAAACCGTCTCTCGACGGTACAAAATTCAAAGGCGGGATTATGTATTCGCCGAGAAAAGAAGAAGAAGCTATAGCGATGAAAGAGAAACTCAATGAATTAGGGTTTGAAGTTAATATGCTAAAGATTACGCATCTTTCACATACGCGTTTTGTTGCAAATAAAAATGCTGTATCAGTTGATTTCTTTAACTGGCTTCAAAAGAAAATGCCGGAGCTTGATAATATGCAGTTTATCTATGACCCGACCGAAACATTCTCTGTCGGAAGTGACTTTACCGTTGTCCTTGCAGAAGGATAGGGATATAGGGGAGAAAAGAAAGGAGCAATATTTATGTTAGACTTAATCAAATCAAGAAAGAGTGTAAGAAAATATTCAGACAAACATATTCCTGATGAGGATTTAAGAAAAGTTCTTGAAGCAGGCAGACTTGCTCCTTCGTGGATGAACGTCCAGCCTTGGAAATTTATTCTAATTAAATCACAGGAAAACAAAGATTTACTTTCTGAACTTTCTGTAGGTCAGGCTCATGTTAAAAACGCAGATGCGCTTATTGTATGTATAGCAGATACTAACGGCTGGGAAGAAGCTAAAATCACACATATTTCAAAACCGGCTCTCAATCCGGCATTGCAGGGTGAAAACGGAATTCTTATAAGAACTCTTGAACAGTTAATCTATCCTATATCTTATATGATGCTTGAAGCTGAAGCTTTGAATATTAAATCCTGTATAATAGGCGCTTTAGGAAATGAAATTACCGGAGTATTGCCGGAAGTCTCTAAAAAAGCAAAAGAAAAACTCGGCTTGAATGAAAATCAAATAATTTCTACCATTATCACATTAGGCTATGAAGCGGAGCATACAGAAACAACAAAAACCCGCAAAGATTTCGACTCTGTTATTTTCTTAGAAAAAATCGGAAATAAATTCTAATCCTCAATATCCGGTTCGCCGTTCATAAGCTTTAGAATTTCTACAACTTTTGGCATCTGGCAGTCAAAAGTATAGTGTGCTTTTCTTATAGAGCACTCCCTGCAGTTGCCGTTAAGCTTGTAGCATTCAATTGCCTGTTCTGTCCAATTTTTAGTAATTGAACTTGACATCTCTCCTCTTGGCGGTTCTATTATTACATGATTGAGCATTACACACTTCCCCCTCATATAGCATAATAGTACCTGATATTAAATTAGGCATCATCTGTTTAAAGGATTTTGTACAAATAAGCTGTCAATATATGCTTTGACTTTCCTTCTTTTTTCATCCGGTTTAGAGTAACGGGTTTCAATGTTCTCAAGAGAATTTATAACTTCTGCGGCATCATTTTTAATACAGCATTTCTTTAATGCTTTCTGCCAGTTCATAAAATCCCATTTAGAATTAGCATGAAGTAAATTCGCGTTTGAAGAAGCTAAGACAACTTTTTTGAAAATTTTTCTTACAAGCGGAAGCTTGTCTCCCGCAAACGGCGCATCCATATCTTTTGTTGCACGGTTTATGAATACTTCAAAGAGTTTGGCTGTTGTATTGGAATATGAACGGTCACAGTGTGTGTCAATTTCATCTACAAGGTATAGGCTTCCCCGCTTTGCAACAATGTTATTTGGATTAAGTGAGTCAAATAAACAAAAACGTCTTGTACCGAGTGTGATTTCATTCAGCTTATTTATATCCTTCGCAAGTGTATCATAACTTGACTGCGGAATATGTGCAAAATGCGGAAGGTAGGTGTTTAGATAGTATCTTTGTATTTTATTTTTATTAAAATATTTTATTAAATGCTCCGGAACTCCCGCGGGTCTGTGCGAGCCTATATTTTTTAAGATTTGAAGCCTGCCGAGCTCAAGTATCGGTTCACCAAAATAACTTTTTAAAGCAGAAAAAATGCCTTTTCCAAAACTTACATAAGCCGGAAGTTCTTGAGGGTCTATTTCTGATTTGCGGGGAATTCTTGCTGCGTATTTTCTGGTAATTCTATACACAGCATTATGTGTTCCTTCTTCTATAAATTTTTCCGGTCTGAAAATGCTGGTCATACCTCTCTTTATCATTTCAGCGAGCTCCCGGTTAAGATTAGTATCTTCCGGATTACGGATAACTCTGGAAATCTGGGTCTGGATTTGTCTGGAATGCCCTTGAAAACTTGGAGCAGATGTTATAGGATTGATATTCATATTGTTATAAACCTGCTGAAAAAATAATTTGCGTCAGATTAAAAAATTAATTGCAGCACCGGATACGATACTGACTACAAGCAGAATAAAGATTACGAGCAATGTATCTTTGAAATCATTGTTTTTTAGAAGAACCAAAAGCCCGAGACCTGCATTAGACAAAAGCCCTGCCATCAAGGCGCCGAATGTTATCGTCCCTTTTATAAGCATGATTGTCAAACCAATTGATATTGCACAATTCGGTATAAGACCTATAAAAGCTGCAATTACCGGTTGGATAAATTTCCCGCCGAAGATAAGATTAGTTACTGCAACATTTGTAAGACAATAATTTAAAACAAGAGTTATTATAAGTATAAATGCAAACACATTTAATGTATGCATCAGAGGGTGTATGAAAAGCTCCCGCCTGCTTCCGTGCTCTAAACTGTGCTTGCAGCATCCTTCCTCTGCTATTTCTTCGTTTTTTATGTCCGTATTCACCTCAAATTTTGAAGGCTTAACAAAATCTATAAAATAACCGGTTAAAATTCCGATAAAAAGTTTTATTCCGACAATAGGAATAATTAAATGAGCTTTTTCAGGAGTTGCAAGAAGTATCGGAATAGTCTCATCAGATGTTGCAAGATAAACCGCTATCAAACACCCGCGCGTAATTATTCTTCTGGAATATAAACTGCTTGCGATTACAGAAAACCCGCACTGCGGAAAAATTGCTGCTAAAGCACCTACAGCAACTCCGTATCTTCCGGTCTTTTTTAAAAGCTCATTAAGCTTATCAGCATAATAATACTCAACAATCTCTATTAAAACAAAAATTATAAACAAAAACGGCAATAAATGTACACTGTCGCAAAAAGCATCTAATATCCAATCTGCAAAGGGTAAGCTTTCTATCAAATTATCAACCGGAGAAAAAATTCCCTCATATAACCCGTTGATTTTTTCTAAAATAGATATTAACATAAAGTAATTAAACATCTAATATTTTACGAAATCAAGAAGGAGTTTTTATGAATACTATAGAAGTTAATAAAGAAAAGTGTGTACGCTGCGGACTTTGCAAAAGTGACTGTTTAACCTCATGTATTGAATTTGATAGTGAAAATTTTCCTTATATGAAAAATGAAGAAAATTGTATTTCCTGCGGACATTGTATGGCAATATGCCCTACAGGCGCACTGTCTTTTAATCATAAAAACCCTGATGAGTCTGAACCGGTTAATTACTATGATATTTTATCCCTGATAAAATCCAGACGAAGCATAAGACAGTATAAAGAAGAGGAAATTTCAGAAGAAACTTTTGAAAAATTAAAATCAATGCTCGCTTATGTACCTACAGGCTGTAATTCACATTCCCTGCATTTCAGTATTGTAGAGACGAAATCAGCAATGGATATTATAAGAAATAAGGTTAATGAAAATGTTTTGAAAGCGCTTTCCTATAAAGCGTTATCCCCAATTGTAGAAAAGTTTGAAAAATACAAAAAAGGTTTTGAGGAAGGAAAAGATATAATCTTCCGCGGCGCTCCGCATATGATAGTAGCATCGTCTTCAATCAAAGCTCCCTGCGCTTTAGAAGACCCTATTATAGCCTTAAGCTATCTGGAATTATACGCCCAGCATCTTGGTCTTGGAACCTGCTGGTGCGGGTTTGCAGAAATGTGTCTGAAATTTTTCCCGGAAATATGCGATATGCTGGAAATCCCTTCCGGGTATAAACCTGTTTATGTAATGCTTCTGGGTATCCCTGCGGTTAAATACCAGAGAACACCGCAGCCGGAGGCGTGTAAGTTTGCGGAAATAAAAGAAATTCATCAAAAAGAGTCCTGCTTTTTCTGTAAAGCTAAAAGACTGGTAACTAATTTTATAAGATAAAATCAGGTTTATTGGATATTTTGCCTGATAGATTTTAATAAATTAATATAAATAACCCATTTTTTTTACTTTACAGTTCAAAAAAATAATCCGGTATGCTATGATACTATTAAAATATAGTATTGGAGAGAGGTTTAAATGCAGGTTTCAAAAAGGCTGGTAGTAAGAAAAGAAATCCCGATGGATAATTCTAAAGATTTAATTACGTCTCTGGATGTTGCTTTAGCTGAATATTATTGCAAAAATAATAATTATGAACAAGGCTTGAAAACATATAGAGAGATTATTCCGCAAATTCCTGATGAGGCTGAAAGAAACAAAATTATTAATCAGTACATGAATTATGCGCTTCAATATGCGCAAAAAATGTTTATAGATAAAAAATATATTGATTCAATCGAGCAGTATCGGGAAATTATGAAATTTTCAGGTTTTCCCGTAAGCATTTACAAAAATATCGGGCTCTGCATGAAATCAATCGGAAATGCCGATTTAGCCATTAAATTCTTAAAACGCTTTGAAGAGGTTTCGCCCGATAAGGAAGATGTTTATGTATATCTTGCAGATTTAACTTATACAGATATTAAAGATAACAAAAAAGCAATCGAATACTACGAAAAAGCGCTTGAAAAGAATAAAAATAATTACTCTATCTACAACATGCTCGGGCATTTATATTCAACCTGCTATCAGGACAAGTTTAAAGATAAACAGATTGAATATCTTACACGCGCGTATGAGCTTGCACCGAATAACAGGATTGTTGTTAAGAACCTTGCATATGTATATGGAAAATTTGATGAAATCCAAAAAGCGGATGAATTTTATTCAAAACTTATGTACCTTAACCCGACCCACTCGGATTTACACGCCTACGGCGCTTACCTTGTAAGACATAAACGCTTCTCTGAAGGGTTTAAATTCCTGCAGCACCGTTTCCAGAAAGAAGATTTAAAAAATGTTGCATTCCCGCAGCTACTTACAACCAAGAAGAAAAAATGGAATATGAAAATCGATATCAAAGATAAACGTATTCTCGTTCACTTTGAACAAGGTTTTGGCGACTCTATCATGTTTGTAAGATTTTTGGATGATTTAAAAAAACGCTGCAAAGAAGTTTCGCTTGTTGTTCAAGGGCCTCTGGTAGAGTTATTTAAGGACTCAAAACTCGGGGTTGAAATTTATACAGAAGACCAAATTCCAACAATCAGCTATGACTATTGGATTCCTATGATGGATTTGCCGATTGTATGCGAAACCCGTCCTGACACTATTCCAAAAGCCGGCGGCTACTTAAAGGTACCTAAAGCAAAGATTAATGCCTACAAAAAAGAACATATTAATGATAATGACAAAATTAAAATCGGTATTGCCTACGAAGGTACTCTTGCAAGCAAGGAGACCGATAGAGATATTCCGTTAAGCTATCTTTATCCGCTTATGCGGCTTCCGGACGTTGAAGTATACAGTTTTCAGGTAGATGACCTTACACGCCAGATGGATATGGTTCCGGAGGATGCAAATCTTATAAGACTCGGAAAAACTTTCAAAAACTGGGAAGATACGGCCTGTGCAATGAACTGTATGGATTTAATGGTAACAACAGATAACGGCGTTATGAACCTTGCAGGCGCGCTTGGTGTTAAGACTTTCGGGTTGTTCAACAGAATTGTAGAATGGCGCTGGTTCAAGACTCAAGGCGAAGATATCGCCTGGTATAAAAGTATTAAACCCTTTCAGGCTCCGACAGCAGGCGCTTGGGAAGTTCCTGTCAATCAGGTTCTTGAAGAGATAGACAAAATTCGATGCAAAAAAATTGCTGATAAGATAAAAAGTAAATAGTCTAAAAGCATAAAGAGACTTTTCGGAGCTTATTGAATTGTTATTTTCTTTCTCTGGATGGCAATTTGTCGGTTGTGCATACTTGTCCGACATTAACTTAATTATCTAAACAAGCTACCCTCTTAAAATTAACTTTATAATTTTGCTCCTAAGGTCTGCCCCCTCACCGCATCCGTAGTTTTCGGCACGGCCTCAAACACGGCTGCTCCTCTCCCGCAGGGCGAGGAAAGCGTTCTTTTTAAATACATATGATTACGAAATAAAGAGAATAATAGCTCAGGCACTGCCTGACATTAACTCTAAATTAATAATATAATCTAAACATCAAAGAGGATGGCTTTGTAACCATCCTCTTTTTATAAATTACTCTTCAAACGGAATTGTGATTATGTATTTATTCCCCTTTTTCTCTTTAGTCATTTTATCCGCTTCTAACTTTTCATCAAGATAAAACGCCTGCGAAAAATTCATAATCTGTTCGCCTCTTCGTCCGTTTTTTTCCACCCTGCCTGATACCGTAACCGTATTGTTGTCTAAATTCACATTAACATTATCTTCTCTCCCGTCTAATGGTTTTAAATCAACAATAATCTTATACTCGCCCTCTTCTTTAGCAAGATTAACAAGCATTGGCGCAACAGCCGGATCGAACGGATTTTGCTGAAGCATCCTATCTTCAAATTTATGAATTTTGCGCTCCTGATGTCTCATCATGCGCTCCATTCTTTTCATTTGATATTCCGGACTTGTCATCCTGTTAAACGTTGTATCAACTACAAAATAAAAGGCTAAATACGCGCCTATAAACGTCGCAAGAACAATTCCTAAAAATTTCCAAACAGGATGATGACTTCTTTCTTCTTCTAACATATAAAACTCTCCTTTCTGCTCAAAAATGAACTTACTTAGTTTTATTTACCCTATTATAGTCTCTAAAACAATTATGCAACAGGGGAATTTTTATTAAAATTGATTGCTCATGCGGGTAGTGTAAATACTATTTTTGTAGTAATATTAAATAATTAAAAGAGGTGTTTATGAAAAAATCATTAGTGAAATATCCGTTTTTGACAAGAGAAGTTGAGATTTACGAACAGGATAACGGCCATAAAATCGTACTTGCACATAAAGAAGGCGGTATGGTGAGCGTTTCTTCCTGGGTTAAAACCGGCTCTATTAATGAAAATGATAAAAACAACGGGATTTCGCATTTTCTTGAACACTTGATGTTTAAAGGCACTCATAAGCATAAAGCAGGTGAGTTTGATAAGATTTTAGAAGCAAAAGGTGCTATTGTTAATGCTGCTACGTGGAAAGATTATACTTTCTATTATGTAACTCTTCCTAAGGGCGAAAATAACGAAAATTTCTATACCGCAATTGAGCTGCACGGAGATATGATGAGCGACCCGGTAATCCCTGATTACGAAATGGGAGCGCCGTTTGATATAAATGATAAAACGGTTACGGACAAACGCGAAAGACATGTTGTTATAGAAGAAATCCGTATGAGAAAAGATCAGCCCTGGACTAAGGTATATAACGCGGTTAATAATGCAATGTATACTTCTCATCCGTATAAACGCGATGTAATCGGAACACCGGAAATTATTTCTCAAGTCAGTCAGCAAGAGGTAATGAATTATTACAGGACTTTCTATTCACCAAAGAATGTAACTACAATAATTGTCGGTGATTTTAATTCAGAAGATGTATTAAACCGAGTAGTTAGTGCGTTTAATTGGGGTGAAAGGCCTGACGCTCCCGAAAGAAATATTCTGCCTGACAGACCGGTTGAGAAAACAGTTTACGTTGAAAATGAAGCTAATATTAATTCATCATTCCTGATGTTCGGTTTTCTGGGCGCTTTAGCAAAGGATTTGAAAGACAATATTGCGCTTGAAATGCTTGCTGTTATTCTAGGAGAAGGAACAAGCTCAAGACTTTATATAAATCTTGTAGAAAATCAGAAAGAACATATTTTTAATATGATTGATGCAGAATGTTATTCTTTCAGAGACGGAAGCAATTTCTTTGTACAGGCAAACTTAAATCCTGAATACAAAGAAAAAGCAATTGAACTTGTAAAAGACGAAATTGAGAAATTAAAAGAAGGAATAACGTCAAGAGAACTTAATAAGGCTAAAAAGAAGCTTAAATCACGCTTCGCGTGTGATGTTGAAACAGTTTCCGATATAGGAGAAACTATCGGGTATTATATGACCGTCTGCGACGATTTATCAATTGCAGAAGAATATATGCCGGTTTGTGAAGCGATGACAGAGGCGGATTTAACAGAGGCTGCTAAAAAATATTTGGATTTAAACCATGCAGCTATTTCAGTTCTAAGTCCTAAAAAATAAAAAAAATTCCGGAAGCTTTTAAACTTCCGGAATTTTTTTTTATTCAACTGTAAGTTTCTTAATATTGCCTTTTTCTGCAGAAACTTTCGGTGCTGTTATTGCTAATATACCGTGTTCCAGTTTTGCTGTAGTTTTTTCAACATCAATTTCCTGCGGGAAATATACGGTTCTTGAAAATTCGCCGTATTTGAATTCGGATTTTCTGTAACCTTTAGTATCTTCCTTGTGTTCTTCTTCTTTCTTGGCATTAATTGTAATATGGTTTTTATCAATATCTATATCCAAATCATCTTTTTTAACACCAGGAAGCTCTGCTTTTACACTGTATTCCTTGTCTTTTTCATGAAGCTCAACCGGCATTGCAAGTTTGTCTAATTCATCTTCATTGTAAATATATTCCGGGAAAAAGCTGTCAAAGTTTCTGTTTAAAATAGAACTGATTTCATCATTAACTGATTTAATAAATCCGTCCGGTGATTTTTTAATTAAGAATTTCATGATGTTCTCCTTTCATATTTCATAACCTGTTACTTTCAACACTTATATTATTACTCGGTTTATCAGAGAACCTGGATTTCTTAACCAAAAATTAACAAACTTATATCTCAATATTTCTTATAATCCTTGCCGGATTTCCGGCTGCAATTGTATTTGCAGGAATACTTTTTGTCACAACACTTCCTGCACCGATGATTGCACCATCACCGATTTCGACTCCCGGAAGTATTGTTGAGTCTGAACCTATCCAAACATTTTTACCGATTTTCACGGGATTTGGAGTAATACTTGCTCTGTTTTCAGGATTATAATCGTGATTAAGTGTTGCAATGGTTACGTTATGCCCGATTAACGCGTTATCGCCAATAATAATTCCGCCCTGATCCTGAAAACGGCAGCAGGCATTTATAAAGACATTTTTTCCGAGCTTAATATTTACACCGCAGTCAGTATAAAACGGCGGGAAGAGCCGAAAACTTGCATCAACTTCACGCTGCGTAAGCTTGCTGAAAATTTCTACAATCTCTTCGGGAGTATGATATTTTGTATTCAGCTCAACTGTGATTTTAAGCGCATCCTGTGCCAGCTTATGAAACATTTCATATAATTCAGCGCCGGCTTCTACATATGTTCTTTCTGCCATTAATTCGCGAAATTCTTTTACATTCATATTTCTATTATTTTCTATATATTAAAAAATAGCAAATGCTTATTACACATATTTAAATATAAGTAAAAAGTATTGTATAAACTAAACAAGCTGCTCTATTCAAATTCACTTTATAGTTTTTTAGTTCTTACAGGCTGCCCCCTCACCGCATCCGTAGTTTTCGGCTCCCGCCTCAAACACGGCTGCTCCTCTCCCGCAGGGCGAGGAAGGCGTACTTTTTGTTTTTATTTGAATACTTATGATAAATAAAAAGTAGTATGAATCTTGCTCCAATTATCACCCACCCTAGCCCTCCCTCGAAAGGGAGGGAACAGGCGCCAAGTGCGGAGTGTTCCTTCCCTTTTGAGACAATGGGTGCTTTCCCGCAAGAGCAAAAAGCAAATATGGTCGGCTGAGCATACTATCCCGACAATAACCTGTTATTATATTATCTAAATAAAATGTATAATATACCCTTTTTTATCCCAACACCCTTTAATATATTATTACCGGGTCAATAAACCCAGCCTAATCTTTTAAAATGATAATCGGAAAACGGTTTTATTAATGGTGTCGATAGGGGGATTTGAACCCCCAAGGATCTCTCCACATGAACCTGAATCATGCGCGTCTACCAATTTCGCCATATCGACTTAAAATCTAATTATATAATATAACAAAAACGAAAGCGGTCAATGAATTTTCATTGACCGCATATTTTATTATATAAGTTCTTCTTTCTTTTCTTTCATTTTCTCATCTTTTTTTATCATTTTTTCTAACTCGTCCGGCATGACCGTATTATTCGCCAAAGCTTTTTTCTGCAAGCCTTTTTCTAAAATAGAAACTTCTTTATCTTTTAATTCTTTATCTGCTTCTACAACATCTCTGTTGTGGTAAATTTCTGCAAGTCTTATTGAATTTTCACTCGGCGAGCTGATTTCGTTTTGTTTTTCCTGAACTTTATAGCTCGGCCAATCTTCCGGAAGCTTATCTATTGTAGTATACTTACCCTCTTTTGCAAGTCGTTTATTTGCTTCGCGTTCAAGAACCTTCTGAACATAATCTTTCTGGCTCATAAACCTGCAAGGAATTACAATTTCGCTTCCAATAACCTCTTCCGGATCACGTTTTTCGTACTTTTTGAATAAATCAGCCGCAATCTGTAAATGTCCGAGCTCTATATCGAGAAATAATTCCCAGGTCTTTTTAATCCTGTCATCTACTTCATCCTCCATACACGTATAATAATTACAAACCTCTGTAAATTCATGCAGAAGGAATTTTTCCCACATGGTTTCTGTCGGGTCTATAAGAGATTCGTACATCGTAACGTGTTCTTCTTCAACATCCTTAATCTCTGCATAGGTCTCCCTCAAAACATGATCTCCGTACATAAATCCGTGTTCAGCGTAATAATTATGTGTCTGCTGTTCTCCCGATAACAAGGTTAAAATATTAACCTTAGTCTGCGGGTGCGCTTTAGTTTTATCATAATGTTTTCTTAAACGTATCGCATTGCAGTTATGATGATGCTGGGTCGGACGTCCTACGATTACATCGGTCTGCCCCTGTACTATATCAGAAGGCTCTATTCCTTCTGTCATATATGCAAATTGACTGTAACGGTAAAGATGGTCAAAATCTTCCAGCAGACCAAAATCAAAAGTTTCTTTTACGTAATTATCCGGCTCATTCTGTGCCATCCAGGCTGTTAAATCTACTGCAACCTGTTCATATCCTAATGTTGTTTCAAGTACCGACTGGTCTGCAGGCCCCATCCAGTTCGCTGTCGCCTGCTGGGAGTCCTCTATTCTGCTTATCTGCGCAATTACCGCTTTATCCTCATTTTCCGGAATAAACCTGTTCATCTGGTGCTTAAAACCCCACGCTTCAACTTCTATCCCGTTCATAAGAATTTGTCTTGTTCTTGTATAACAATTAACATCCGTTTTGTTATATGGTTTACCTACTATCTGATGCCAGTTTCTGACTTGTTTTTCTAATGGAAGTCCTTTTTCTTTTAATGGATTAAAACTCATTTTTCCGCCTTTCTGCAAGACTCTCTTGCACGATAATAATAGAAGAAAAGCGGAATGTTTTTATCTGACAAAAAGACATTAATCACTAAGGTAATATTATTAATACGAACTGTTGCAAAATCAGCTCCGTAGTTAGCTTTTTTTATTTTATAAACCGGTGTATAATTAACTTATGGACAAAATTTCAGTCATTATTCCAATATATAATGTAGAAAAATATATCGCTGAATGCCTTAATTCTACAATTAATCAGACGCATAAAAATCTGGAAATTATATGCGTGGATGATTGCGGATGTGATAGTTCCATTAAAATTGCAGAAGAGTTTGCTCAAAAAGACGGACGGATTAAAATTATTCACCACGAACAAAACAAAGGTGTTGCTGTTGCCAGAAATACCGGCTTGGATGCGGCAAGCGGAGATTATATCTTTTTTCTTGATTCGGATGATTATATATTGCCGGATATTCTGGAAAAAATGTATAACAAGATTACTGGAGCAGGCTGTGATTTTGTTGATTCTTCCGCCGAAGCTTTTCCTGATAATCCGGAAAATGAAGAACAGGTTAAGAAAGCGGAAAAAACGGATTTATTATATAAAGGATATGATAATTACAAAGTAACTCCGGAAAATTTTGAACAGACGCTTGTCAAACTTCATTGCCTCACCTGGGGGAAATTATTCAAATCAGAGTTTTTGAAGGATAATAATATCAGGTTTGTAGATACAAATGCGGCGTTTGAAGATAACGGATTTTTCCTGAAAATTTTATCCTGCCAGCCCGAATTTTCTACTCTGAGAGATACCGGTGTAATGTATAGAGTAAATTCAGCTTCTATAACTTCAAATATGAATAAAGATAAAAACAGAGAATTAAAAAAGAAGCATTTGAAAATTGTTATGGATGATGCTCTGAATTACATGAAAACAAAAAAAGACGGTGACAAACTTTTTAAAATCCTTAAAAATTCTGGAGCATTTAACTGGCAGTTCAGAAAAAAGAGTGATAAGTTTTTTAAATTGTCTTGGGGTAAGCATAATAAAAAGGTTATTTTCTTCGGAATTCCGCTTGTCAGAGAAAAAATGCTTAAAAAGAATAAAAAAGTCTTAAAATTTCTGGGTATTCCTGTCAGGTATACAAATATGGACTCTTCTGTTTTATAATAAATAAAAACGGAGGGAAATATCATGAAAATAGTGTATTTTGATGTAGAAAGCTATGAGGAAGAGTTTTTAAAACAGGCAAATGACGGTAAATATAATTATTTACTGTTAAATGAGCCTTTAAATGATTTGGCTCCGGTTGATTTAAAATATAGTGATGCTGATGTAATCTCGGTTTTTACAACATCAAGAGTAAACAAAAAAGTTTTGGAACAGTTTAAAAACCTCAAATTAATAGCTCTGCGCTCTGTAGGCTTTAATCATATAGATTTAGATTATTGCAGAGAACATAATATCTCGGTAGTTAATTCCCCGAATTATGGTAACATTACAGTTGCAGAATTTGCTCTCGCACTGCTTTTAGATGTTTGCAGAAAAGTTACGGTCTCATATTCGGAATACAAGAATTCCCGTGTATCACCGGCAAACCTTATCGGCACGGAATTATGCGGAAAAACCGTTGGTATTGTAGGACTTGGTGCAATAGGTTCGGCTTTTGCTAAAATCGCACACGGCCTTAGCATGAATATTATTGCTTTCGATAAATACGAAAAAGATGAGATGAAAGACAAATACGGCGTCAGATATGTTGATTTTGATACACTGCTTAAGGAATCCGATTTTATATCAATCCACGCTCCGCTTACAAAAGACAATTACCATATGTTTGATGAAAAAAGTTTTGACAAAATGAAAGAAACAGCCATACTTGTTAATACCGGACGCGGGGAATTAATCGATACGCAGGCTCTATTTAATGCATTAGTTAACAAAAAAATCGCAGGCGCAGGGCTTGATGTGCTTGAAAATGAGGAAACTATGACGGATTTCGATTATATGTTCGGAATTAACCGCCTTGACAAGTTTACTCTGGAGCAGACGATTATTAATTCACGCCTTTTCCAGCTTGATAATGTTATTATTACACCGCATACAGCGTTTAATTCTAAAGAAGCAATACATAGAATTTTAAATACTACAATGAGTAACATAGAAGTATTCCTATCCGGCGGAAAACAAAACAATGTAATATAAAAGGGTGCTTTTATTTAAGCACCCGAAAAAGGCATTGTGTTATTTGGTCGAAGAGAGATAATCAGAGAAAGGATGAATCCTCACCACTTTTCTGTCTTACCCGGCAAGAGAACTGTGGAATGTTCTTGATATAACGTCGTCCTGCTGTTCTTTAGTTAATTTAATAAAGTTAACAGCATATCCTGATACTCTTACAGTTAGCTGCGGATATTTTTCAGGATGTTTTTGCGCATCTAATAAAGTATCCCTGTTAAATACGTTTACATTAAGGTGATGACCACCCTTTTCTACGTATCCGTCTAATAAGTTGATTAAATTTTCTTCTTGCTGAGTTGTCATAATTTTATCTCCTTTTTTGTATTTTAACTTTTTACATTCTTAGTATAACCCATGTTAAACAACATTTCTGTTGTTTAAACAACAAAAATAAAAATATTTTTTTGTTTTATAATTTTATTATGGAAAAGCTTGAAAATTTTTATAACCAGATAAAAACCTCGCCAGTATTTTACGGTATGAATGATGAAGAATTAAAAGGGCTTCTTGAGTGTTTTCATGCACGAATACGCAGATATGAAAAAGGCGACATGATTATAAGACAGGGAGATATGATATCTAATATCTATCTTATTTTGTCAGGCGGTGTTAATATTGAAAAGGACTCTTACTGGGGAAGAAGAATTATAATTTCACGTCTGGGGAAAAATGAAAACCTTGCCCTCTCGTTTGTCGGCTCAAAAGATGTTGAAGCTAACATTGATGCAATTTCTGTAGAAGATACGCTGGTACTGGTTTTAAGCTATGAAAAATGTACTTCTATGTGCCGGAATGCCTGCACAAGACACAAAATTCTCATCAATAATCTTTTCCAGATTTTATCTAAGGAAAATATTGAACTCATTCAAAAAATAGAGAATGTTTCACAAAAATCAATCCGTGATAAACTTCTGACTTATCTGTCTAACGAAGCTCAAAAGAAACATTCAAACAGTTTTGATATACAATTTAACCGTCAAGACTTAGCGGATTATCTGAATGTAGACAGAAGCGCAATGAGTTTTGAGCTGTCCAAACTCCAAAAAGAAGGCTTGATTTCTTATAACAAAAATCATTTTGAACTCTTATCTTACTAAATTTCTTTTCAGGCCGCAGTTTGGTCAGTTGGGCATACCTGCGCGATAATAACTTATAATTATATTATTTAAACGAATAGCTTTTTTAAGATTCATTTTATAATTTTTTATTTATTCGTACGTGTCTGCCCCCTCACCGCATCCGTAGTTTTCGGCACAGCCTCAAACACGGCTGCTCCTCTCCCGTAGGGAGAGGAGGGCATATGCAAATTCGCTCGCTTGTGGAGCTGAGGTGGTTTGTCTGATTTAGTTTTATTTCCATTATTTGAAGGATGTGAGAGCAGTTATTATAATGTTAGTATTGAATTGGGAGATTTGGAGGGATAGTTAATTGTACGCTTATCAACAACAGCCGAGAAAACCTGAAAGAAGATTACACGTCGTTCCGGATAGGAAACGTTCGATTGTTATAAATAAACCGGTAGTTAAAAAGAAGAAGAAAAAGAATTTTCTGGTTGAATTCTTTAGAAAATTAGTTGTTTTTTCTTTTCTCGGGGCGTTTATTTATTATGTATTTCCCACGAGTTTTTCAAGGCTTATTGAAAACGTATTTTTCCCGCAGCCATTGCCGGTGAATGTAAAATCAATGCCTAATTTGCAAATAAGAAACGGTGAAATTTTTAAGATGCAAGAGGCAGATTTATACTCAATCGCAAACCCCGTCACAAATTATTTAAGCAATGATTTGTTCTTGAACCGTTTAATGTTAACCCCGACAATACAGAAAACTCATAGCGAAGTTACAACAATGTATCATACAAGTGAAATGACAGGATTAAAGCAGCAGTTACTCTCACTTGCTTCTCAATATCCGATGATTAAGCCTGCTGTCTATGTCTGGGAATACGAAAACGGAAAGTATGTTGATATTAATGCTGATAAGATGTATTCTGCAGCAAGCATTATAAAGCTTCCGGTGCTCGTAAGAATGTTTAAGTCAATTGAAGCAAAACAAATGACAATATATGATGAGATGACGTTAACTGATTATTATAAATCATCAGGCTCAGGAAACCTGCAGTATGCTCAAAGCGGAAGAAGGTTTACGCTTGACCAGCTTGCAAAAACAATGATTCAGGATTCAGATAACACATCTACTAATATGATTATGTCGAAATTAGGCGGAATGGACGATGTTAATATCGGCCTGCGCGACTGGGGGATTTCTAAGACTTATGTCAGAACCTGGCTTCCGGATTTAGCAGGAACTAATAAAACAACCGCTGCAGATATGGCAAAAATTCTCTATAACCTTGATAATCCCGGATTTTTGAACATAAATTCAAGAGAGTATATTATAGATTACCTGAGCCACGTAAAAAATAACAGACTAATCGCCGCAGGACTCGGAGAAGGAGCAATGTTTGTTCACAAAACGGGAGATATCGGTACAATGCTGGGCGATGCAGGAATTGTTTACGCTCCAAACGGCAAAAAATACATCGTGGTAATTCTTGCAAACCGGCCTCATAACGCACCGCAAGGCAAAGATTTTATAGTAAAAGCATCAAGTCTCATATATAAGGCAATCGTAGGGTAAAATGTATATTATGTTACATTAAATGTAACATAATATACATTCTGTTACATATGTTATCATATAACGACATAAATCTGCAAAACTTTAATGTTTTTAGACCTTTCGTTACAAAAATTTACATTTACGCAAAGTTTAAGTGTTTTTTATTTTGATATATTTTATTTTATAAAATATTATGTACAAGCTGTTATAATAACATTTTGTTTCTTTTTATATTTTTATTGAAGTTTACAATGTGCTATTACTATTGAGTTACAGGCATCTTTTTCCTCCTTTATGTAACACAATGTATATTATGTTACATCGAATGTAACACAATTTAGAAAGGAGTTTTTATGTCATTTGGAATTTCGGGTTACAATCGGCCGTATAGTTATACGGGTTCTGCAGGTTCTGCCGGAGGGGCAGGCTCGGCTGGTGCTTCAGGTTCGGCAGCTAATACCGGTTCAGCCGGTGGTGTCGGTTCATCAAGCGGAGCCGGCTCTACATCAGCCTCGGGTTCTACAGGCATTACTGGTACGCCTATAAAAGCAAGAACAACAGTTACTTATGCAGCAGCAAACCGTAATAACTTTAATCTTGCTGATGCTGGTGCTTTCGAGGGAGGTAGAAGAGGCGTTGAAGAATCAGGCAAATACAGGGATGATAGTGGTATTCCTGATAATTGGTCTGATACAAGAACCGGCTCAAGCAGTTCAGCAGGCTCAGCTGGTTCTGCGGGTTCAGCTGGTTCAGCAGGTTCTGCAGGTGGGGCAGGTTCCATAGCAAGTTCTGTGCCTTATGACCCTTGGGGTGATTATAATAATGATCCTTATGGTGAGAATTCTACTTATAACTTATATGGAAAAGAAGTTCACAGAGGAGGAGCTCCGAATGATAATACAAAAGGTTATCCGCATGGCTCTGAATACATATTTGAAGGTTCTGATGGTAACTTATATTCTATGATAAATCATGGTGATAGTCAAAATCCTCAATGGGGCGATCCTTCAAGGACATTTGTTAGACCAGATGGGTCTAGTATGACCTTTCCAGTAGATGGTTCTATTTTCAACAATGAAGGAGTAGTTAGATAAATATGACAACATTGAACCCACACAATATGTATTCTGCAGGTTTTAATACCGGTTTTTTGCAGGAAGATAAGGTCGATAAATATATCGGCGAGCTCAGGACTATGTCAGAGTATGATGATGTAAAAAGTTTTGTTGAAACTAACTTTGGCGATGTTAATGGCGAAAAACTCTATGATTATCCCGAGCTGAAAAAGCAAATCTACATTCTCGTTGATGATGACAAGATAGAATTTTGCGCGGCGAAAAACAAGCAGCAGTACTTTGGCAAAGGATGGAAATTGATATCAGAAAGTAAATCCGAAAGAGCCGGTTAGGGCTCTTTCGGTTTGGTATGTGAGGTGTATAGAAAATTTGTTAAAAATGTGTTAAATTGAATAAAAAGAAGAGTGGAGAAGGCGATGGAAAATAAAGCGGGTTTATTAAAGGATATTGCACAAAAGCTGGCAGGAGAAGAGAACTGTATTGAGCTCTATAAAACTCTTATTCCAATCTTTGAAGATGCAGAATTATATCAGGAGCAGGCAGGGCTTTTAGAAAAAATATACAATATAACAAAAGAGCCGGAATTATATCGGGGAATTGGCGATATTATGCTTGATAAAATGGGGAAAAACGATATTGCCAAAAATGCTTACAACAAATATTTAAGTCTGACAAAGCCTGAGTTTTTTAACAAATATATTTCTATAATAGATCCCGGTTATAATCAGGTTGATGAAGAAGGTTTAGATTTTAAATTATTAAGTCTTATAGACAGGTATAATGCAGTTATATATATAATGGTTTATTTCTTTCAGCGTCAAATGTACGCAGATATTTTAGAGATATCTCCTTGTATTGATATTATTAATCAACAAATTGATGAACATTTAAATACAGTTGGTATTACGGATTTTTCTACGCTGGAGGATAAAAAACAATCTGATATTTATATCTCGACCCAGCTTGCAAGGACAAGTAATCATAACGATATAAACCGTCTTGCTATAAAATTTAATCCGCAGAATGAGGCGCCTTATCTCAATATTATTGATGATTTAGTTGAATACAACAATTATAATCAGGCATTAGATTTCTATAATAATGATTACTGCGCAATGTTTCCGGATAACCGAAGAATAGATTCAATCGTTGGTTTATGCTGGTTTTTGAGTGATAAATATTCTGCAATTGGTGAATATTATAACGCTGTTCAAAGACAAAAAAAAGCTATAGAACTTGAGCTTGGCGGTGGAAACAATGAGTAGTATTAAAAATGTCAGCAGGTTGTTTGAGAAGTTTTACGCTGTAAAAAACTTTTTAAACACAGCCGGAGACTCTGTTTCCGAGACGGAATTAAAGCAGCTGCTTGAGGATTTTTTAGATGAATTGCAACAGGAAGAAAACAGGCAGGATAGTTATGCTGCAAATCTTGTATATATTATGATAAACCTTTTGCGGCCTTATTTTAATATCCCTTATGTTTTGGAATTTGCAGACAGGATATTAACCGGAAGTCCTGCAGCAAATGAGTATAGAAATCCGGGTTCTAAAACTATTCAAAGGCCGAATATGAGTTTTCATATCGGAGTTGTGTATCACAAAAATTTCGAGCTGTTTTTCAGGGATTGTCTTTATCCGATACATGCCGGAAAAGCGGTTTCTAATTTTGAGTTAGGCCTGCCCGGCGACGACTGGGGAGACAACATATCTTTCAAAAACCCGGCCTATGCCGAGCTCACTGCTCTTTATTGGATATGGAAAAATGTTAAAGCTGATGTTAAAGGTTTGATGCATTATAGAAGATTTTTGTTTCTCAAAGATGGGGTGAGAGCAAGGATTAATGAAATAAGACAGTATGATATAAAGAAAGGGTTTAATGCTGCGGGTTTCTTGAATAATATGGGATATAATCAAGAAAACTTAACCCAAATGATGGAAAAGTATGACATTATAACCAGAAATCCCGATGATTTTGAGATATGGTCAGATTTTTCTATGGCTACACACTATGCTAATCATCATATTGAAAAACATTTAGCTATGGCATTTGATGTATTAAAAAAAGATTACCCAAATATGCTGCCATATTTTATTGAAACGCTTTCTGGCTCAACTTCTTATTTTTCAAATGTGTTTATTATGAAAAATGAAGAGTTTGACAAATATTGCAGCTGGCTTTTTGATATTTTATTTAAGATAGAAAAGAAAATTAATCCTTATGATATAAATCTTGCATCAGAAACCGTGAATACGAGATGGGCAGGGTACTTAGGCGAAAGACTTACCGGTGCTTATCTTCGGATGCGCAAGCTGCAGGGTGCAAAATTTTGGGAAGCTCCTCTTATTATGCTGGATGATAACGCTAATTATTGGAGAAATGCTGATACTTATGATAAATCAACTCTTATAGACCAAAATGACAGGCAACGCTTAAATGATATGAATAATTTGTCAGCTCCATTAGTTTCAGTAATCCTGGATTTGAGACAAATATGGCCAGCGGAACATTCTGTAAAATTTATATTAAAGCAAAGTATAAAAAACATAGAAATTATAACTATCGGAAAGAGTCTTTGTGAATACTTGCCTGAAAATACGCACAGTATTGAGGTTGAGTCGTTATATGAAGCGGTTTCGGCAGCAAGCGGGAAATATTTGCATATTATGAACCCGCGGGATTTTATAGAGAAGAATTTTTATGAGAATGCTGTTTTAGATGCGGAAAAAAATAGTTCTGAAATTGTTCTTATGAGCTACAGAAATGTGAATTATTATAACTATTCTCTAGCAGAAACTTCACTTCTTCCTCCTGTGTTATATGGCTCTAATTTAAATGTCGAAAAAAATCCGGACATTCTTATGGATAACCCGACTTTCTTTAACAAGTTATTCTTAAGAGAATTTTTACTGGAAAATAAAGATTGTTTAACTGAACAATATATGCCGGCTGTTTATTGGAAAATTATTTTAAAAGCTAAGAAAATCAGCATACTAAGAGACAGTCAGTATAAACATATAATGCAGAAACATCCGATATTTTATGAAGATTGTATTAAAAGAATTTTTGGGATGTTTGATGATTTAGATAAATTTATTAAAAACCAGAAAAATAAAAATACCAGAGATTTTTACAATATCTATAAGGCAAGAAGTTTGTATAATCTCATTTGTCTTAATTTAGCATCAATAGCTAAAGATGACGGAATTGCCAAAATAATTCTTAATTATCTGGCAAAGAATAATATTTCAGTATCTAAAGAGGCGCAAAAATGTTTAGATTTCTATATTTATGACAAAAAAATGATGGATGAGATTAATAAAAATTCTTCTGTCGGGAAAATTAGAAAATTAATATTGGACAATACCGCCGATTTAGTGATGGCTGCTATTAAAGTAGTATCAGACAGTTATTATTTATCGGAATTATAGGAGGAAAATATGGAACCTGTTTTTTCAATTTTAATACCTGTATATAAAGTGGAGAAATATATTTCCCAATGTTTGGAAAGTGTTCTTGCCCAGACTTTTGAAAATTTTGAGGCTATTTGTGTCGATGACTGCGGAGGAGATGATTCCGTTAAAATTATAGAAGAATTCGTAAAGAAAGATAACCGGATAAAACTTATTCATCATAATAAAAACCTTGGCCTTTCAGGTGCGCGAAACAGCGCACTTGAAAAAGCCAGAGGAGAATACATTGTATGTCTTGATTCTGATGACTGGCTTGAGGCGGATTGTTTAGAAGTTTTATATCGGGAATTTAACGTTAGAAAAACAAACAGTATATGGTTTGATGCGTACAAATTTGATGAAACCATAAAACAACGGCTTGAAGAGCCTGTATCAGGCAACAGAGGCGGATATATGGAAATTACGCCGCAAAATATATGCAGATGTACGGATTATAGCTGGATAAAAGCTTATAAGACCTCTTCGATTAAGGAGCATAATCTTAAATGGCCGGAAGGTTTAACTTTTGAGGATGGCGAATTCTATTTCAAATATTTTACGCTTAATCCCAAAACTTATATTATAGAAAACTGTCTCTATAATTACCGCATAAGAGAAGGGTCGATTGTTACTAATGCTCAGGCCGGGAAAGTTAAGCTCGGTGATATTTATCAGGTAGTCAGAAATATAAGAGAATTTTATATTGAAAACGGATTGTATCAAAAATATAAAAATGCACTTCTTGAGCTTGTTTATATGAGAATAAAAACCTGCAGAACTATCCGCGGACAGTATAGAAAATCTGTTAAGATGTCAAATGAGTTGATTAATGATTTTGGATATCCGGAGGAATTTATAGAATTCGAACAGGAGAAAAGTCCTGTATTTTCGGTTATTGTTCCAATATACAATGTTGAAAAATATGTAGAGAAATGCATAAAAAGTATTCAGTCTCAGAGTTTTAATGATATGGAAATATTATGTGTAGATGACTGCAGTAATGATAATTCTATGAATATAGTCAAAAAGCTGGCTGAAGAAGATTCCCGAATTCGTATAATCAGACATAAAAAAAATAAAGGTCTTGGAGCGGCAAGGAATACAGCCTTAAAAGCAGCAAAAGGAAAATATATTGTATGTGCGGATTCTGATGATTGGCTCGATAGAAGGTGTTTAGAAGAAGTTTTTGACAAGTTTAAGAAAACAGGGTTAAATTCAATATGGTATAAATGTAATTTCTGGTGGGAAAATGAAGGCAGAATGACTGATATGTTCGCATTTCCGGAATTATTAAACACGCCTGAAGGATTCTATACGCTGAGCGATAAAAATTTGGCATCTTTTCCTATGTATGCCTGGAATAAGGCTTTTAAAAGAGAGTTTCTTATAAAAAATAAAATCTTCTGGGCAGAAGGTGTTTTGTTTGAAGATATGGAATTCGGATTCAAGGCGGGTATAGTGAGTCCTGAAATTTATATTATAGATAAACCGCTCTATTTTTATAGGAGAAGAGGGGATTCTATAATAGGAGAATGTATTAAAGACGCACATAGAGCAAAAAGTTTGTTTCAGGCAGCATTAGGAGTTTATAAATATTTAGTCAAAACAAAAAATTTGAATCTGTACAAAAACTCATTTTTACGATATTGTGTTGATAATGTTAACATGTTTAGAGCATATCCGAATGTTCATAGAGAGCTTCTGCCGTATATGAAAGAATTTTTGGATAAAATTAATTTAAGCGGGGATGTATGGAAAATAAAAATTTAGTTGTTGGTGCAGGATTTACCGGAGCGGTTATTGCAAGAAAAATTGCTGAAGAGTTGGATGAAAAAGTTCTTTTGATAGATAGACGGGATTGTGCTGCAGGAAATTCTTACGACTACAAGGACAAAGAAACCGGGATTACCGTACACAAATATGGCCCGCATATTTTTCATACAAATAATAAAGAGGTTTGGGATTATTTATCCAGGTTTACAAAATGGCATTATTTTTTCTTGAAACCAAATGCCGTGATTGAGGGAGAAAAGGTTACACTGCCCTTTAATCTCACAACAATAAGAGAATTATTTTCTCCTAAAATGGCTGACAGGCTTGAAGAAAAACTTATCTCAAACTATGGTTACGGAATAAAAGTTCCGATTTTGAAGCTTAAGGAAAATGAAGATGAAGATTTGAAATTTCTTGCGGAATATATTTATGAAAATGTTTTTAAAAATTATACAACCAAACAATGGGGCTTGAAGCCGGAAGAAATTGACCCGACGGTTACCGCAAGAGTTCCGGTTTATATAAGCCATGATAACAGATACTTTCAGGACAAATACCAGGGAATTCCGTTAAATGGCTATACAAAACTTATTGAAAAAATGATTGATCATAAAAATATTGAGTTAAAACTCGGAGTTGATTACAAAGAACTTAAAGAAAAAGATTTTAAACGGATTTTTTATACAGGCGCTATTGATGAATTCTTTGGTTACAAATACGGTGAGCTGCCGTATAGGAGTTTAAGGTTTGATGTCCAGACCTTACATAAAGAATTCTATCAAAAAACAGTTGTAACAAATTATCCTAATAACTATGATTTTACAAGGATAACAGAACATAAATATTTCCTTGATGAAAAATCAGATAAGACGATAATTTCTGTAGAATATCCGGAGAAATTTGAATTAGGCAAAAATGAGAGGTATTATCCGATTTCCAATCCTGAAAATCAAGCTTTATATGAAAAATATCAGAAAGAAGCGGAAAAGTATCCAAATCTGTACTTCTGCGGCCGTTTAGGCGGGTATAAATACTATAACATGGATCTGGCGGTCGAAAAAGCTTTAGAATTGTTCAAAAGCTTAAGCTAAGCGGATTTAGAATTATTAACGATTGTAACAATTTACCTGAAAAAGCGCAAAAAATTTTATGTTGGCTTTTTGTTAGTAGTATAATAGAAGCCCAGTTGAAAGAGAAGGTGTATTGTATGAAAAATTTTAAGCGCAAATTATCAGCAGTTGTTTTATCAGCAATGTTTGTTTCAATACCTGCAATAGCATTTGAAGGCCCGCATGATACCGGTCTAGGCCAGGGATTAGGCGGTGCTGTTATTAATAATGCAACAGGCGGGTTAGTAGATGTTACAACCGGTATGGGTTCTGCAGATTTGAACTTTAACGGCAATACACACGTTAACTGGGATACACTAAATGTAGGCAGGGGAGAAAGCTTAAATTTCAATGCTGTTGAAAACGCAAATAATTTAACAATTTTGAATACAGTAAATCAGGGTATGACTAATGTATATGGTGCAATTAATGCAAATGACGGGATTGCAAAATTGATTATTTCTAACCCGAACGGGGTATTGTTTGACGGGGCACAGTTCACTACAGCGGGTGATGCGATGATTACTACACAGCCTTTGACAGCTGAATTTGTTAACGGACAGATGAATATCAAAGACGCTGCTGTTACAATTCCTCAAGGTATGATTCAAATTAAGGATACGAATATAAATGTCGGCGGAGAATTTAATATACTCGCTCCGGCTATAGATATAGTTAAAGGTCATATTCTGGCTAATAATGGCGTAAAATTGGTTACACAAAACGGGCAGGATTATATTGCCGCAAATCCAAATGCTATGTATCCGGGGGTAAGAATGGAAGCAGTGAATATTGATGGCGATGTTTATATCCAAAACAAAGACGGCAGTGTAAGAACACTAAACGGCGGTACTATTAACGGAAACGTAGATGTTGCTTCAGATAATGGTTCAGTAGCATTCAACTATAGAAATAACGGTGAAAAACTTACGGTTAACGGGAACTTAAACTCTAATGCAAACGGGCAGATGACTTTTGTAAGAAATGCAGATATAAAAGGTAATCTCGCTCTTTCAAACAGCGGCGGGTTTGTTGATATAGGGGATGTTCATGTTACAGGAAATGCCGATTTAAAAACCACTGGCGTGGACGATATTAATGATAAAAACTTTAACCATTTTGTACACGTTATCGGCAATACTCAAGTTGACGGGAATTTGAATGTTGATTCATCACAAAATATTCATATTGGCGGTTATGATTATGATGCAAAAAAACTCGCAGACGGTAAATTAACCGTTGGCGGTGATTTAACCGCTCATTCACATAACGGGCATGTAATGACAACTATTGACACCAGCGCTGACAAGATCTCTCTAAAATCAGATACACACAATGTCTTAACCGATGGGAAAGCTACTCTGACAGCTAATCAATATGATTTTTCTGCAAACGGTTATATTGGCGGTTTGCAAACAACAGATGGGATGACAGTTGATGAAAAAGTTATGTATTTTATGGAAAAATATGAACGTATTCCTGAGACAGTCGGGACTCCGGCTTATATAAACATTGCAGGCGGAGAAGTTACCGGAATTAATACTCCGACAGGTGCTTCAGCTTATATTGCTTCAAACGGTGATATGACAGTAACAGGGGTAAATGCTGATGATGTTCACTTAACTTCTTACGGACATAATATAAATATTACGGGTGAAGATGTTCACGCCAATAATATTACGGTAGGCGGTGAGACTGATAAGTTGAAAGTTGATTATCCTTCAAGAGATTATAACCTGACTTATACAAATATCAGAGATAATGCACAGGTTAATATTAAAGGTAATGAAGAAATTACTTATAACCTGACAAACGGCGAAAACGGCTATAACAGAGGCGAACAGATAAAAGGTGAAAATACTTATTTGGTAGGGCCGGAAGGACCTAATGAACCAGGCCCGGGGCCAAATCCAAATCCGGATCCGAATGAAAGTGCTAAAGTTTTGAGAAGTTACGAAAGACAGCCAAATGTAACTGCAGCACAGCCTTATACACCAATAGCTTACGCAGCGGACTTGGATGATGATAACCAGAATGATAAAGGTATCCGCAAAAATGTTGACGGTTCCGTAACTGTTGTAAGAGCATTTCCAATGATAGATTAAAATTTTATTAAAAGTGCGTGTTTTCCTCTCCTTACAGGAGAGGAGCAGCCGTGTTTGAGGCGGGAGCCGAAAACTACGGATGCGGTGAGGGGGCTGTCTGTAGGAACAAACAAAAAATTATAAAGTGAATTTAAAATAACAGTTGGTTTAAATAATATAATTATAAGTTATTGTTGAGCAAGAGTTAATGTCAGGCACTGCCTGACCTACTGTTCTGACCTACTGTTCTATTGTTCTGGTTTAATTTATTAAAATTTTAACTTCTCCTAAACTCCTAAACCACTAAACTTCTAAACCCTAATCAGCACCCACCCAAGCCCTCCCTCACTAGGGAGGGGTGACTGTGCACTTGGTTTTCTTATTCACTTATTTACTTATTTACCTATTCACTAGTTAGTAGGTCAAACACTCCCAGACTATAAGTTATTGTCAAGAAGGTATGCTAAGCTGACCAAACCCCTGACGGATCTGCCCCTCACCAAGAATTTCTAATACTGAATAAAGTCAATTAAGAATAATTATCCAAAACAAATTCTATTTTAAAAATCACATTTTCTCTCTAAATAAGCTATAATTAAACTATGAAACGCATTTTAATCTTATTTTTAATATTAATTTCCGCATCAGGAGTTTCTTTAGCTTACTCTATTAAGATTTTTGATAGAGCCGGACATCAAATCGGAAGTGCTCATAAGGCTGGAGAGGATTACGAAATCTATGATATGTCAGGGAAAAGAGTAACGGATTATGATAGTTTTTATTCCTCAATTGATACTCCTGCAACTGCACGCAAAACTGATATTTATCCTGCAAAACCCGGGCAAAAATGGGTCGGAGTTGGGGCAGGAGTCAACCTTAAAACCGTAAGAGACAGCAAAGGACAAAAATTCAAGGTCGTAAGAAATAATCCTTATTACACAAACAGTGTTAACATAAAAGTCTATGACAGAACAGGAAAATTTATCGGCTATGCTAAAACTGACGGCACAACTGATTATATGATTTATGACAGGAACGGTAAACTTCTGGATATTGATATTCCTCTATATTCACCTCCCGGCAAACCTTTAGGCTCATACTGGGAAAGATATAGAGGACAAACACCTTATTAAACCTTATTTCTTAAAATTCCACAAATCTTTCTGGAATAAGACCAGAAATGGAATTAATTCAAGACGGCCGACAAACATATCAATAATTAAAATTATTTTAGATGCCGTGTGCAGTGGTTCAAAACTTGCAAGCGGCCCGATATTTCCAAATCCGGGGCCGATATTCCCGAGAGCGCTAACAGCTCCGGTTATAGCAGTTACAGTATTCTTTTCAATTATTCCGAGTAAAAAGGCGGAAATCGCAATGATTGCAAAATAAAACGATACAAACATCAAAGTCTGGTAAAGAATATCTTTAGGAACAGAATAATCATTTATTTTTATATCAAAAACAGCCTTCGGATGAAGGATTTTAACCATTTCCGATTTCATAATTTTAAATACCAGAAGCCACCTCATAACCTTCAACCCGCCTCCTGCCGAGCTTGCACAGCTTCCAAATAACATTGATGTAAACAATAAAACCTTGCTTACATAATCCCAGTGTATAAAATCGTCACTGCAAAATCCGGTAGAAGAAATTAAAGTTGAAATATTGAAAAATGCATGCGTAATACTTTCCCAAACTCCAAAGTGCATATTGCAAAACAAGGAAACACTTAGAGCCAGAGAAATTATTACCACAAACCAGAAATACACTCTGAATTCTTCATTTTTAAATAATATAATCGGATTAAGTTTTGTCCAGGCTCTGTATTGAAGGTTAAAACTTACTCCGGCAAAGAACATAAAGAAAGTTGTAACCCAGAGAACTGTATTAGAAAACCCGATAATACTCATTGCATTCGGAGAAAGCCCTCCGCCGGAGATTGAAGCAAGAGAATTACAAACAGCTTCAAATCCGCTCATACCGGCATGCTTTAGAAGAACAATTTCTACAATTGTTAATCCTGCATAAACTTTCCATAGAGCTGCGGCGGTATTTTTAATTCTCGGAGTGAATTTATCCTCTGTAGGCCCCGGGGCTTCAGCAAAAAATAGTTGTCTGCCTGCAATAGCAAATTGCGGTAGTATTGCAATAAATAATACGATAATTCCCATACCGCCCAGCCATTGAGTGAACGAACGCCAGAAAAATACGGCGTGCGGATAATTAAAATGAGTTAAAATAGTAGAACCTGTTGTCGTAATTCCGGAAGTTGCTTCAAAAAGTGCATCAATAGGGCTTATTCCAAAAAACAGATACGGAATAGCGGCTAACAGTCCGGCAAAAAGCCAGGAGAATGTTACAACACACAGACCTTCAGATTTTTTTATATCGTTAATAGATTTAATTTTATCAACACCGCTGACAAGCTTTTTTAACGTGATAGAAATGAAAAAAGCCGCCGCGCCTGATATCAAAAAGGGTAAAACCGCATTATACTCGTGATAATAAAGAGCTACCGCAGCAGGTACAAGCAGAACGATACTGAAATACATTATTGTGAGGCTGAATGAGTAAGCTAAATAAGTTAATCTCATTTAATCTCCTCAAAGAATTCTCTAATAACAGCGGCATTACTGCTTGTAGTAAAGATTATAAGGTTATCTCCGCCCATAACCTGTGTTGCGCCGTTCGGGATAATTATTTTCTTCCGCCGTTGAATTACGCCGACAATTGCCTTAGCAGGCAGTCTCAAATCCATAATCTTTTTAGCCTCATACTGTTCCGGAATTTCTATTACAAGAACTTCTCCCTTGCCTTCTTCCACAGTGGCTAAAATATCTACATTACCTTCTTCTATAGAATTTTTTATCTCATTCAAAGCTGCTGTCCTTGAAGAAATCGCAATATCAATTCCGACTTTTTCAAATAAGGCGGCATTTGTACTCTTTGAGACCCTTGAAATAACGCGCCCTGCGCCCATATGTTTTACAAGAAGCGAACAGAGAAGATTTTTTTCATCATTATTCGTAACATTCACAACAACATCTGCTTCTGCAATTTCTTCTTCACTCAAAAGTCCAATGTCAGTTCCGTCGCCGTTAATAACCATAACATTATCAAGTTCGTGAGCTAAAAACTCGCATCTTTTTTCGTCCAATTCAATTATTTTAATATTCAGCTTCAAATCCTCTAAGCTTTTCGCAAGCTTTAATCCGACATTTCCACCGCCAATAATCGCAACCGTCTTGACAAATTCTTTTTCGTGGAAAAATCTTCCAGCAAGAATATCCAATGAATGCGAAAGCCCCATAAATATTACTTTATCATCTTCATGTAATACTGTTTCACCGTTTGGTATAAATAATTCCCCCCCGCGCGTAATTCCTACAATCAAAGTGTCTTTAGGGAAATTACAGTTTTTTTTTATTCTTTTTACAATAATTGAATTCTTTCCAATCTTATATTTTAAAAGTCTTATCCTGCCATCATCTAAATTTTCTACATCCAAAGCTATAGCAACCGTAATTAT